>JAILNN010000165.1 GCA_024691565.1 Lachnospiraceae bacterium
TAAAGAATATAGGAAGAATCTTCAGAAAGATAAGGACACTCTTAATTATAAAAGAGCGGAATTTTCTCGTAAGATACTTAATAAACTTATTGATGATGATACGGGAAAACCTATAGGTGATTTGCTTATCAATGAAACAAAGTATGAGATGGGTGACGAAGCATATAATGCCCTTTCAGATGAAGAAAAGAAAAATCATGCAGATATTGTTACAATTCTTATGCAGGGAAATGGTAAGGTTATAGTTATTATGGAACAACTCTTAACCAGGGCTGCTGATACTGCTGAAGAAACATGGTTGGATCGTATGATGGAGACGGATTTAGATACATTAATTGAGGATATTGGGGAAGAGAGTTCAGACAATTCAAGTTATGAAGATTTGTGTAAAAAGTTAGATAAAAAGTATTATGATGATGCTTCGCTTATTTTAAGTAAATGGAGTGATGCACAAGAACTTTTTAATAATTATGATGAAATGCAAGATGATGCAATGGATCAGGTAGATGAAATAGCTGATGAAAACGAGGAATTGAAAGAAGAAATTGATGATTTTGATGAGAATTCTACATCTATAGATGTATATACAGCTGATCTTAAGGTTCAAAAATCTAATATGGAATATGCAACGGCTGCATTAGATTTCCAAACATATTCTATGGCAACGTATATGGATATGTTAGAATATGGTGATGGAAGTCTGCTGGAGTTCTTCCAAAAAGATAGTTCAGAGTTTGACGGTAAAAGAAATATTAGAGATCTTTATCCTATGGTAGCTTCCTTGTCTGCCGGACAAAGAGCAGGATTAGAGCTCCTTTCAATTACTGATTTATTATCTTTGGGTATGAGACAAGATGTTAAATTTGATGATACCTTGGTGAGTGAACAAAAAGAAATGTCAATTTTTGACGGTGTAAACCGTGAAATTTATGAGCCCGGAGGGGTTGCACTTACTAATGACAGACTTAGAGAAGAGGCACTTAATAATGTAGCCAGTCTTGATAATGGATATAGTCCAAGTGGCACAAGTATTTTGCTGTATTCTCTTACTGGAATTTGTGCTATCGGAACAATTGTCTCGGTTGGAGTGCTTTGTAAGCATTTAAATACCGTTAAAGAAATTAAACCAAACATAATTGAAGCACAAAATAAATTGAAGGAGATGTCTAAAGAGATTAATAATTTAAGACAAGGAATCGATAGTCAAGCATTTGTAACTGAAAATAGTCTTAATAATATAGGTAAGGTTTTAGAAGGTAAAGTCAATTATAGTATAAAGGGAGATGTAAAAATTGCGAATGAGAGCAGTGAGTTAATGGCTGACAAAATGGATAAGTTTAATAAACTCAATAAAAAGTATAGAGAAACCAATGACGAAATAAATAAGGCGAAGGCCCAAACAACCAATAGCTTTTATGTTACTTTAACTGCTGTTATGGCTGTGGTAACTGTTATTTCCTTTATTGTTTCTGTTGTAAGTACAATTGAAGATATTAAGGACTCCCGTGAAACTAAATTTTTAACTATACCTAAATTTATAGTTGATGAGGTTTCTCTTACCGGAAAGAATTGGAAGGGAGAGAAGATAATTGTTGAGAATCATACTGCTTACTATGAAGTTGTAAAATGTAATCGAAATAAGGGTAAAACTAATGTCGAGGAAAACAATTATAAAGCCATGATGGATAGAAATGATATGAATGGTGATATTGGAAAGCAGTGGTTTTCGTTATATGCTGTTAAGGACGAACAGGGATATCCTATTCTTGCGGATTCACTTCTTTACCAGAAAGATGTTAGTGGTCTACCTACCGGTTATACTAATGGTATTCATGAGTTTGGATCTAATACAGCTGTTAATTTAAATAAGATTAATTATTTATTTGTTGATGAAGCGCCTGATATTAAATTGTTTTTTAAGAATGATTCGGTTTCTGTTGGAGAGTATATTGTTGAAGAGGTAATTCAAGAGGAACAAAACAAAGCAGAGGCTAAAGCAGATGCTAAGAATAAAGAAACAAGTGATAAGGATGCTAGTGCAGCTGGATCTATTATAAATGATAAAAACAGCGATAGTGTAAGAAATATTGCAATTGGAGTTGGAATTGGAGTCGTTGTTTTACTTGTAGTTATTGTTGTTTATAGGCGTAGAAGGAGAATTGGTGATGCAAAGTAGCCAATAGTCTACCGACTATAGTTGTAAAAATATAGTTTGGATGAGATTAATCACAATTTTAACTTTTCATAGGTCAGAAAACAGGGGCAATTGATATTATTATCAATTGCCCCTATTTTTTGGGGGGAATTTGTGTTTTTTTGAAATGTTTTTGATTTTGTATATGTTTTGTCCCCTTTTTGTCCCCTTTAGTGTGGTAGAATAATCGCAATATTAAAAAAATGACGGTAGTATGCGATAAATAGATTTAAAGGAGGGCGGGTCTATGAGAAGGAGATTTAAAACAATTACAGCGTGTGCATTAGCACTTACGATGGCTGTTAATTCGCCGATGGCAGACTTATCGAAAGGATTTGGAGATGGTATAGTTGCGCGAGTAGAAGCGGCTACTGATTCAAAAGAAGAGGCGACCTCTGATGATACAGCAACATCTACAGATGGAGCGGTTTCCAAAGAAGGTAAATCAAAGGGGAAGAAGTTATATATTTCTGAATTGAAGATTGGTAATGCCTTTAAAAACAGTGAAGAAGGTCCTACTAAGGATGAGGTTGTAGCGAGTCTTGAAAAGGAAGGTTTTACTGTTTTAAAGGATGCGTCTGGTAATTATGCTGATTTAAATGATGGTGCTGGCGATGCAGATATGATTAAAAGAGGTCCTAAAGAAAAAATTATTCTTCTTGGATATAAAACAACTGAGGATCCAACTGATGCTATCACTGATCTTGCGATGATGAATATGAACGGTGGATATAGTGTGCAGGATTATGAAGCTATGATGAAGCAAAGGATGGAATCGCAGATTAAACCTTTTATTAAAAA
>JAILNN010000176.1 GCA_024691565.1 Lachnospiraceae bacterium
TGGTAATCTCCAGTGAAAAGCTCTGGCTCGTCATCGAAGTAGATGTCGATAGACTGGGCGCCTTCTGCATATGATGCAAGTTCATATACATTGAATAATATACTAATTCCGTTATTTGTTAACGTCCAGCATAACTGATCGTTTTTTACTTGTTTTTTAATTACCTTATTTGGGTCATTAAGATTACTAAGATGTGGATATTCGTCATCAAGGCGATTCTCAATTACCTCGATAAAAGCTTTTTTATCGGCGATTATATCATCGAGCATTAATTCTTCACCAGTTGCAACTGAGTAGCTATGTCCTACAGATGAGTAATAACCGTGTGCGCCACCTGTAAAACCACAATCCATTACCCATAAACTTAGTACCTCAGAGTCATTTCTTGTTACTCTAATTGACTTGGATACTGAATATGGTCCTGAGAAGTATTCAGGAATATTCTTTAAATCTGACTTTGCCATCTTAGTAGCGTTCTTATAATCTTTTTCTATCATCTCTTCTATAGAATCATTTAGTTTTTCGATTGACTCTTCGAGAGCTGGATATTTTTCCTCGTCGATTAAGAGGCTATCATATTCCATATTTGAGATTGCGTCAGTTTCATATCTATCATCATATTTATATTGGTTTGTCTGTCTTATCTTATACTCCAAAGGTAAGATTTCTCCAGCTGTTGCAGTGTCATCTGAAGCCTCTTCGCTACTAGTTGCTTCTGATGATGAACTAGAAGAACTTGAAGATGAAGTTGCTTCTTTAGATGAAGAGGTTACTTCGCTAGAAGTTCCTCCCTGTGTCGATGTTGTTGAACTTCCAGCATCCTGACCGCATGCACTTAAACCAAAGGCGGTAAGAATTGCTACTGAAAATAATAATAGTTTATTTCTCATATTCATATGTCCTTTCTTGATTTGATGTTCACATAATATCATAAGTAATTTTTAAAACAAAGGGGGTTAGTGAAAATATAAAGAAAATGTAATATCCATAATGATTTTGTAATAAAATCTCTAGAAAAATGTAAAAAAATTGTAATCAGAAAATATATATATTATAATAGGTCTATATGTTTTTAGGAGGCATTTTGGCTGTGATTAAAATGGATAATGTTACAATGCAGTACCCAAATGGGACTGTTGCGTTGGATAATATTAATTTAAAAATAGAACATGGGGAATTTGTTTTTGTCGTGGGTGAGTCTGGTTCTGGAAAGACCACATTTGTGGAGCTTGTGCTTAGGGAACTGAAACCTACTAAGGGACGAATTGAAGTTGTGGGTTATGATTATGCAAATGTAAGCGACAAATATATTCATAAGATTAGAAGGATGATTGGAACAGTTTTCCAGGATTTTAGGCTTCTTCCTGACATGACTGTCTACGAAAATGTGGCTTTTGCCCAGAAGGTTATTGAGACGCCTTCGAGAATTATTGCAAATCAGGTTCCTCAGGTACTTTCTTTAGTGGGACTTGCTGATAAGTATCGCTCATTTCCGGCACAGCTTTCTGGTGGCGAGCAGCAGAAGGTGGCGCTTGCAAGGGCGATTGTTAATAAGCCTGATATAATTTTGGCGGACGAGCCTACTGGAAATTTGGACCCTAAGAATTCGTGGGATATTATGAAACTTCTTGAAGAGATTAATGCGAGGGGAACTACTGTTGTGGTAGTGACGCATAATAAAGAAATCGTTAATACAATGAAAAAGAGAGTAGTTGTTCTTAAAGAGGGTAAAATTTTGAGTGACGAACAAGAGGGAGAATATAGAGATGAAGATTAGTTTGGTGTGGTTTGATTTTAAAAAGTGCAGAATCGTGAATGACAAACAAGAGGGAGAATATAGAGATGAAGATTAGTTTGGTGTGGTACGGTCTTAAGCAAGGTCTAAAAAATATCGTGAGAAATCCACTATTTTCGCTTGCGTCGATTGGTACGGTTGTGGCGTGTCTCTTTTTATTCGGCGTATTTTATGCAGTTATTCTTAATTTAAGGGGTACAATGAATAATATTCAGGATAGTATTTCTATTTCTGTTTTCTTTGAGGATAATTTGACCGATGAGGAAATTGAGGATATTGGAAAAGAAATCAAGAGTAATGAAGAGGTAAAATCTGTGGAGTTTGTTTCGGCTGAGGATGCATGGAAGGAGTTTACAGAAAAGACTTACGATGATCCGGAGGCTGCCAGGGCGGTTTTTGGAGATGATAATCCTCTTGAAGATTCTGCTTCATACACAGTTACATTAAAGGATGTTAGTAATCAAACCAAGTTTGTTGAGTATCTTGAGGGAATTGACGGGGTTAGAAAGGTTGTGAGTTCTGCATACGCAGCTGAGAGTATGTCCGCAATCAATGTATTTGTGGGATATGCATCATTTGGAATTATCATAATTCTGATTTTGGTTTCAGTGTTCTTAATAAGTAATACTATTACCGTGGGAATTACTATTAGAAGTGATGAAATCAAACTTATGAGAATTATTGGAGCAAGAAATGCTTTTGTTAAGGCTCCATTTATTATGGAAGGGCTTTTAATTGGACTTGTTGGTTCAATTTTACCTTTGATTATTTTGTTTTATTTGTACGATATGATTGTAAGTTTTGTGACTGAGAGATTCTATATGCTAAGCAATTTACTTAGATTTGTTAGCGCCTGGGATTTATTTAAGACCTTGACTCCTATTACGATTTTACTTGGAATCGGGATTGGGCTTATTGGAAGTGC
>JAILNN010000188.1 GCA_024691565.1 Lachnospiraceae bacterium
TCAAATACCTTTTTTTATGGCAGCGTATCATTTCCTTTCTAATTTATCATCGCTTGAAGGATGTCAATTCTTGTTTATTAATGATTTATCAAAACCGGATCGTATATTTGTAGTTAATGGTTTGATGATTAATATTCTGCCTATTTTAATGACTATTATAAATATATTATCAGGTATGATATATTCTAAAGGTTTTAAAAGAAATGAAAAAGTTCAATTGTATGTTGTGGCTGGTTTGTTCTTAGTGTTGCTATACAATAGTCCGTCAGGATTAGTTCTTTATTGGACTATGAATAATATGTATTCGTTAGTTAAAAATATAATTATAAAAAAGACTGAAGATAAATTACAGATTGCATATCTATTGCTTCAATTATTTGGAATTGGTTTGTTTATTTATGGTATATTTTCAGGTATGTTAACAGATGATAGTGATAATGGAATTGACTTGTTTTGCCAAATTATAATTGTAATGATTTTGACTCAAATTCCTACAATTTTACATTATTTAAAAACTGAAAATAAGGTTGATTTTGAAAAAATCAAGAAATATAAATTAATTTCAAAGTTTAGGTTGAATGATAATGATAATAGAATTGGAATGTTTGTTGTTGGATTGTTGATGCATGTAATTTTATTGGGAGGTTTGATATCATCCTCTGTTATTTCTGCTTCTGTTGAGGATTTTATAGAGTATAAGAATTTGTTTAATCCAAATATCTATATCATTAATAACATAACAGTATTTTTGGGTTTTGCGTTTTGGGTGTTTATAATGTATTTAATGATGGATAAAAAAAGCCGTACGCAATTAGATGTATTACTTTTTATTATTTCTGTTATTTTTTTAATAGATTTTGCGGTGTTTGGTAATAAACTTGGTTTGATATCAAATCTTTTAGTGTATGATAAAACAATTGAATATAGTATTATTAGTGTTGCTTTAAATGCTTTATTAGTTATGGTAATATCGATTGTATTGTATTTTGTTTGGAATAAGAAAGTTCTTGCTAGAGGGATTTATACGGTTATGCTTTTAACGGTTATGGTAATAACTGTTAAGAATTGTTATTCGATTAATTCTGATTATAAGAATATAAAACATGATTATTTAAATAGAAAGGATAACGAAAATTCTAATAATGAGAACTATAAGGGTATTATTCCGCTTAGTAAGAATGGGAAAAATGTTGTAGTAATAATGCTAGATAGAGCTATAGGTGCATATGTGCCATATATTATGGAAGAAAAACCGGAATTAAAGGAGAAGTTTTCTGGGTTTACATACTATCCTAATACTGTATCGTTTGGCACATTAACCAATTTCGGTTCTCCTGCGCTATATGGGGGATATGAGTATTGCACGAAAGCGATGGAAGAGCGGAATGATGTTTTGATGAAAGATAAGCATAATGAAGCATTGTTGGTAATGCCTAGAATTTTTTCTGATAATGGATTTAATGTAACGGTGATTGATCCGCCATTTGCTAATTATGTATTTGATTCTGATTTGAGTATATATGAAAAATATCCAGAAATTAAAGCATATCATCTTGAAAGTGAATTTGAATATGAAGAAAATGAAAGTGAAACAATGATTGAAAATGAAGTAAAGGTAAGGAAAAGATCCTTTGTGGGATATTCGTTTACAAGGATCATGCCGTTATTTTTACAAAGTTTTGTTTATGATGATGGAAACTATTACAGTTCTTTTAGTCAAAGTAATCAAATTACTAATTCATTTAGGAAGGCATATGAAGTATTAAATAATCTAGATTATTTTACCAAAATAAAAAATGATGATAGTAATAATTTTATGATAATGGATAATAATACTACGCATGAGCCTTGTAGATTGCAATTACCTAATTATGATTTAGTAAATTCTGTAACGGAATCAGATAAATCAGAAAAAATAAGAAAAGCGAAAGGAAGACAAGAAATGATAATTGATGATGATTATCATTATCATATTAATATGGTTTCTCTTTTGAGAATAGCTGATTGGCTTGATTATCTGAAAGAAAATGGTGTATATAATAATACTAGAATAATTCTTGTAGCAGATCATGGGTTTTGTCTTAGACAATTTGATAATATGATTATAGATGATGACTTAGATGTGGAGAGAGTTAATCCTTTATTGATGGTAAAGGATTTTAATTCGAAGGGATTTAAAACAGATAATAGTTTTATGACTAATGGTGATACACCTACTTTATCTATGCAGGGTGTTATTGAGAATCCAATTAATCCATTTACTAATAATGAGATTAATAGTGAAGAGAAAAAGAAGGAACAATATATAACATTATCTGAAGAATCTTGTAGTTTAGATACAAAATCTTACACATATCAATTGAATGAAGATAAATGGTATACAGTAAAGGATAATATATTAGATAAAAGTAATTGGAAAAAGGTTGATAATAATAATTAAGAAAGAGTTAAATTATTGTTGACATAAGTATAAAGTATGGTATAATAAATATTAACAAATTGTAAACGAAATAGATATAAAGTGTAAACAAAAGTGTTTAATAAGGTGGAAATTGGTGATTTTTTGTGCAGGTTGCACAAAAAGAATGATGTAAAATTGTATAATATTTAGTAAAAAAACACAAAAAACGACTTGAAAAATTACGAAAATTAGTGTAAGATAACTTATATTTTATTACTAATCGATTTGGGGATTAGTTACGGCTTACGCCGAATCTATGAAAGAAAAGGGTGATATTAAAGTGGCAAATTTTAATTATGTTGCGATTGACTCTTCGGGAAAGCAAGTAAAAGGGGTCATGGATGCAAGAGATGATGATGCGGTAAAAAGTTCTCTAAAAGCAGAGGGGTTAATTCCTGTAAGTGTAAATCTAGCTACAGCTCTTGATAAGGATATTTCAATTGGTGGAAAGGTTAAACCAAGAGATTTGTCGCTTTTCTGTACGCAGCTTGAAAGTATTTTACATGCAGGTGTTACAATTATTCAGGCTATGCAGATGATGACAGATCAGGCTTCTAATAAGAAGTTGAAAGAGGCTTGTAACAATGTTCGTATCATGATTGAAAAAGGTGATACACTTGCTAATGCAATGGCACAGTATCCTAGTGTGTTTCCAGAAATGCTTGTTAACATGGTTGAAGCAGGTGAGCAGTCTGGTAGTTTGGAAACTTCTCTTAGTAGAATGGCTACACAGTTTGATAAAGATGCAAAACTTCGTAGTATGATTATTCAGGCTTTGATTTATCCTATAGTATTACTTGTAGTTGTAATTGGTGTAGTTGTTTTGATGCTTGTTAAAATTGTACCTCAGTTCAAAGAGACATTCGCAGATGCTGGTGCAGAATTGCCTAAACTTACTTTGATGGTTGTGGCAGCTAGTAATGCATTGATTCATAACTGGTATTTTGTTGTTGGAGCAATTGCAATTATTGTTGTAGTATTCAAGTTGTGGTCAAGAACTGAAACAGGTGCTTTGACATTGGGACGTTTACAGTTAAGGATTCCATTGTTTGGAGATTTAACTATTAAGCAGGCGTCAGCAAGATTTGCTAGAACGATGAGTACCCTCACATCAAGTGGCATTCCTTTGGTAAGTGCCATTGATATGTGTGGAGATATAATGACAAATATTATTGTTAAAACAGTTGTTAAAGATGCTAAGGCGGATGTTGAACGAGGTGTTCCTTTATCAAATCCTCTTGAGGCGTCAGGAATTTTCCCACCACTTCTTTATCAGATGACAAGAATTGGTGAGGAAACAGGTAATATGGAACAGATGCTTGACAACTGTGCAGGGTTCTATGAAGAAGAAGTTGAAAATGCAACAAAAGCAATTTCAACTGTTATGGAGCCTATGATTATCATTTTGATGGCATTAGTAGTTGTTCCTATTATTGGAGCGGTTATGCTTCCTATGCTTTCAATCTACAGTGTTGCAGAGAATTCATAATCTTAACTGTAGATTTTAAAAATGTATCCAACCACTGCCAAGAGTGGTTAGAATAAATAAATCAAAAAAAGGAGAAAAAGTTATGAGAAATTACATTAATAATTTAAAAGCAAATAACAAGAAAGGTTTCTCTCTTGTAGAACTTATCATCGTTATCGCAATTATGGCAATCCTTGTAGGTGTTGTTGCATCACAGGTTATTCCTTACATGGAGAAATCAAGAAAAGGTAAAGATCAGCAGCAGCTTTCTTCACTTAC
>JAILNN010000248.1 GCA_024691565.1 Lachnospiraceae bacterium
ACCTGTATTCCTTGAGAGTAGCCAGGTTGAGGAAGTTCTTACGGATAGTGGAATTGAGGAAGAAAAGGCTAAGGAGATTTCTAAGAAATACGAAGAGTTCTTTAACGCTGATGTTCCAGATGCTGAGGAACTTATTGATGAAAAGGCTTTGAGAGAGAGTCAAATCAGAAGCGAGAGAAAGAAGCTTATGAATGAAATTAGTGAGCTTAGTTCGCAGAATGAGAGACTTATGGAGAGTACAGACCCTGTGGCTTATGGAGATTCTACTAATCCAAAGGTTATTCTTCGTGTTAGTGAAGAGAAGGCTGAAGAGATTAGAACTAAGGATTTTGACGGAACTAAGTGCCTTGTAATCCCTCTTTCCGAGATGGAAGAAACAATTATCAATGGTAAGAGTGTGAAGTTTAGCTAATATATCAAGAGTTTTTATGAAAGTTTTTAAGATGGTTTTAGTTTTTATGATAATCCAATCATTTTAAATAAAATTTTATGTATACGAAGTGAAATTATTATGAGTGAAAATGTAGAGTTAAGTGATTCAAATATAAAGAAAAAGGATTTTAAAATAAAAGATACAAATCAAGGTGCTCCTAAAGAGAGTAATCATGCAATGGGAGTGCTTTGTATCCTTCTTGCAGCTGTGGGATTTTCTCTTATGACCTTTTTTGTCAGGGTTTCGGGAGACCTTCCTACGATGCAAAAGGTGTTTTTTAGAAATGCGGTAGCGGCTGTTATCGCATTTTATATTTTGGTTAGAACGCCTGAAAAGTTTAAGATGAAAAAAGGAAGTTTACCTGGGATTCTTTTGAGATGTGTTTTTGGTACTTCTGGAATGATTTGTAATTTCTGGGCGATTGATAGACTTGGAATTGCGGATGCAAACATGCTAAACAAGCTTTCTCCGTTTTTTGCGATTATTATGTCGATTTTTATTTTGAAGGAGAAGCCTAACAAATTTGAGATTGGCTCTGTACTAGTAGCCTTTACCGGAGCGCTTTTTATTATTAAGCCATCTGCTGGAATCGCGAGTATTCCTGCACTTGTAGGGCTTTATGGAGGATTTGGCGCTGGAGCGGCTTATACATTTGTTAGAATGTTAGGAAAAAAGGGAGAGAGAACGCCGATTATTGTTATGTGGTTTTCGGCATTCTCTAGTTTAATTGCTCTCCCGTTTTTGATTTTCGATTATCATCCAATGAGCACTCGCCAGTTGCTTTGTCTTATCGCAGCTGGTTGCGGAGCGGCTCTTGGTCAGATGTGTATTACAAAGGCATATACCTACGCGCCAGCAAAGGAAATATCGGTATTTGACTATGCGCAGGTTGTTTTTGCTGCTGCACTTGGAACCATCTTCTTGGATGAGATTCCAGATATATATAGCATTATTGGTTATATAATTATTATTGGTACTGCCCTTGTTAAGTGGTTTGTTGGGCTTCGACTGGATAAACAGAAAACTGTAAGTGCGTGATTTACGTGTTTATTTATTCTCTGTTCTTTAGTATTTCTGCTGGAGTGAAGTTTTCTAGTCTTCTTACTAGCAAGCTACTTGTTAAGGTGTAGAGAAGCATTACAGCACCGTAAAGTATTATATAGAAGTAGATAGGTGCCTTTAAGTTAAGTGAACAAGCAACATTTGAGACCATAAATGGGAATAAATTATTCATAAGGAGCTTTGAGAGAGGGATACATATTAGTGCGCCGAGCGCAACTATATAGGTGTTTCCGTCGATATAAAGCTTCTTTATTTCTTTTCGTCTGTAACCAAAGACCTTGATAAGCGAAATATTTATCGCACTTCTGTCTATCATAACCTTCATCATTAAGTACATTACTACGCAGAATATTATAATTGATGCGATAGAAAGTACATAAATCATTGGCATCATTAGTTCTGAGAAGACATTCGCTCCCTTTACGATGTCGTCACGGTTCGTTGTCACATATAGCCTACCTGCTTCAATATCAATTTCTTCATCTGAAAACAGGGTGTTATAGTAATTATCTGATTCTCCAAACATTTCTCTCATGCTGTCGATATTCATGAAAATATAGAACCCAGGAGAATAGTTTGTGACATCCTTTACTTTAAAGGCGTATTTCATGTTTTTCTCTTCGTCGTTTACAAGGAAGTCGTCACCTGTAGATACTTTAAATTTTTGAGCTAAGGCAGAACTTACAACGATATCCTGCTTGCTTTTTTTGATATTTACGTCAAAGTAAGGGTTATCCTTTTCAATTCCTAGGATAGTTATATCAAAATTAAAGCCGAGATTTTCCTTTTTGCAGGTGTAGGCAAAGGCTGGTTCTGCATCTTTTGGTACTTCTTCTTCTGGATATTTAAGTGAGTACATATGTTCATATTTAACATCATTTTTATAGTCATCTGCTATATGAGTACAGAGTAGATAACAGTCTACACTAATCATAAACACCATTAATGAGATTAACATTCCAAGTATTACTGCGATTCCTGAGCGCATTTCACGCATCATCTGTCGAATTCTAAATGCAGATACAAATCCCATTTTGCTTAGGTCAATGGCATGGATTTTGTTTGCCTTTTTTTCGTTTCTTATTAGAGATAAAGCAGTTCTATTTAAGTTTTTGTTAATTACAATCACATTTACTATTATTGAAATGATTGGTGGAATCACAAGTGAATAGATCCACAAATATCCTGGGATTGTGAATTTAAAGTAAGGAATTGAGAAATATTGGTAGGATGAGTCGGATATCAGAGGAACCAACACACCTGTTGATGCAAATAATGCACCTATTAAGCCTGAGAAAAATGTTATGATTACAGGAAGTGATACATAGTGAAGCATTAGGTCATTCTTTGTTACACCCATTGAATATAGGGTTCCGATTATGCTACATTCCTTTTCGATTGAGTGTATTACAAAAACTGAGATAACGTAGGCCATCAATATGAGAAGGATTACGCCGGCAATCATACCTACTGAAATGTCTACTGCTTTGTCATTTTTTGTCGCAAATATTCTAGGGTTGTCAGCTTGTTTTAAAAACATGGTGAGATTTGATAGTGAAAAATCGAATTCGTCCATTGCGTCGTCTATTGCTGCATCTAGTTCGTCTACACCATCTTTCATTTCTGAAACACCGTCATGTAGTTCTCCAACACCGTCTGTATATTTCTTGACGCCTTTTTTATACTTATGTAAAGTTGAAAGCTGATTCTTGGCATCTCTTAGAGCAATTTTCATTACGCTACTATCAGAGTCTGCGATAAGCCTATCTAATTCTTCTTTGAAGTTATCTTCTGTTAGAGTGGTATCTAGTCCTGCATCTGAAAGAGATGAATTTACTGAATCTAGTACTGAATTGAAGATAGTTTTTGTTCCGTCATTTAGAGTTTCGTTATTATCAGATAGCTCTTTTAGACCGTCGTTTACTTCGTCTGTTGCGTCAGATAGTTCTTTCATTGCGTCTTCAAGATCGTCGCCAACACCGCCGGTTCGCTCCCAGTATTCTTGGAAGTATTCATCATCGACGAGTTCGGATGAAATTTTGATATCTGTTAAATAATCCTTTAATTCATCCTCGTCTGCATCGCTTGAAAGTTTATATGCATAGAGGTATTCTTCGGACTTATTTGAAATTTTTGATTTTCTGAATGCCTTATATCCTTCAGTGGTCATGAAAACCATACCAAAGTATTTTGAATTTATTGATGTATCTGAAAGCGATTTATAAGGTCCATCATAGTCTGGAGTACATCCAACACCAGTTATTTTATATTTTTTATCGCCTATATCATAGAAGTCACCGACCGTGAGACCTCTAATCTCTGCGAATCTTTTTTCCATGGCAATTTCATCATCAGCCTCTGGCGATTTTCCATCGGTATATTCCATGGTGTTTATTTCTTCTCGTACAGGGAAGATTCTGATTGTACTTTTATATTTATCATTTGTTTGAAAATCGAAGTTATGTTCATTTTCAATGGTAACACCCATCTCTTCGATATCTTCTTTTTCGTTTTTTGTTAAAGGAATGAAGAGGGTAAACTCTCCATTTTCTAGATTATGTTCTTTGGCAAGGTCTATGGTTCCATTAGTTAGATTTTGAGCTGAACCTACGATAGTAATTACCAAAAACATTCCCATTATTATCATAAGGGAAAGTGCGAGATATCTGAGAGCATTTACCTTAAGGTCTCTCAGTATTCGTTTTCTTAGTACCCTTTGCATTTAGTGTTTCCTCCTTGCTGCCAAATTATAAATCCTCGAGTTCACTTGCAGGAACTCTTACCTCATTTGTATACTCTTTAGAAATTCTTCCATCTTTTATATAAATTACTCTGTGAACCATGTTTTTGATTGAATTGTTATGAGTAACGATTAACATTGTTGTTCCATATTTTTCATTTATTTCTTCGAGGAGTTTTAGGATTTCTCTAGATGTATTTGAATCGAGAGCTCCGGTTGGCTCATCACAAAGAAGAAGCTTTGGATTTTTAATTAAGGCTCTTGCAATTGCTGTTCTTTGTTGTTGACCACCTGAAAGCTGTGATGGGAACTTGTTTGAGTGTTCTGTTAGTCCTAGGACCTCGAGAAGCTCATCCATATCTAAAGGGCTGTCGGTAAGATATTTACAGACTTCGATATTTTCTTTGACAGTGAGATTTGGTACGAGGTTATAGAACTGGAAGATAAAACCTAAGTTTGCTCTTCTGTACTCGTTCAATTCATCCTTTTTGAGATTTGCTATTTCTTTTCCATCCACGATACATGATCCGGAATTAAAGTCATCAAGACCACCAATACAGTTAAGAAGTGTTGATTTTCCAGAACCACTGGTTCCCTGAATGACACACATTTCTCCTTTTTCAACACCAGTTGTTACGCCTTTTAGTACGGCGTTAAAGCTACCACCTTCTCCGTAGTTTTTCTTTAGATTTTTGATTTCAATATACATATTGTTCTCCTTGATGTAATTAGTTTTTTATGTAGGTTATTTAGTTTATTCGACTTCAGTTTTCCATACTGAATGCCAACCACCCATTAGATATGCAACCATATTATTGTTAAATTCCATGGCTTCTTTTTCACTATCTATGTGTGTAATTGTGTAAACGAGGGCGTTTATTTGATCGTGAGCAAACCAGTGTGAAATATGAGGAGATACTTTAGCATCAGGATACAGCTTTTTCATCTTTTCACACATTAATTTGTATTGATTCTCACTTGCATTGATAAATTTATCTATGACATTTTCTAGAGATGATCCTTGGGCGCCGGTTAGGATTAAAAGAATTAACTCTCGATTTTCATACATAATATGAATTATTTTATCCATTGTTTTTTTGTCTTCTGAAGAAATTATATCTTTACTGAGTGTTTCAAGAATTTCTTTTTCATCTATTTCTTTTTCGATAGTGTAGTGATCCATCATTGTGGAATAAAGAGCTTGTAGAGGTGCTTGTACAACTGTGCAAAACAAATCATCTTTGTCTTTGAAAAAGAAGTAGAGAGCCCCGGTTGTTACGCCTGCTTTTTTACATATTTGACGAAGAGATGCCTTCATATATCCTTGTTCTATAAATTCCTTTTTTGCGACCTGGATGATTTTGTCGCGAGTCTCTGAATTTTCCGTGCTTTTCATAGTTTACCTCCCAAGTAAGGTTATTATCAACATATCACTGTTAGATACATAACGCTGTTATGATACATAACGCTGTTATGTTACTATTGTATTTATTATTTGTCAACTATTTTTGAAAAAATTTTTCTTTTATAATTTTGTATTGTTGAAAAAATCGTTTGTATTTGGTAACATTAATAGGCTTATAAAAAGGTTAATACTTGAATTATGCTAGCAAGTGTTGTAAAATGGCATAACTATTAAGTGGCTTGTTTCAATGGAGGCTACATAGAAAAGAGGTACAAGAATGAGTGATAAGAAGAAGTTTTATTTGACTACGGCGATTGCCTATACATCTGGAAAACCACATATTGGAAATACCTATGAAATCGTGCTTGCAGATAGTATTGTTCGTTATAAGCGTTTTCAGGGTTATGATGTTAGATTCCAGACTGGAACAGATGAACATGGACAGAAGATTGAATTAAAGGCAGAAGAGGCAGGCGTTACTCCTAAGCAGTTTGTTGATAGTGTTTCAGGAGAAATCAAGAGAATATGGGATTTGATGAATACCTCTTATGATAAGTTCATTAGAACAACTGATGATTATCATGAAAAGCAGATTCAGAAGATTTTTAAGAAGCTCTATGAAAATGGAGATATTTATAAAGGATTTTATGAGGGAATGTATTGTACTCCTTGCGAGTCTTTCTTCACACCTTCTCAGCTTGTGGATGGAAAGTGTCCTGACTGTGGAAGAGAAGTTCAGCCTATGAAGGAAGAGGCTTATTTCCTTAAATTAAGTAAGTACCAGGATAGATTGATTGAGCATATTAATACACATCCTGATTTTATTCAGCCGGAGTCTAGAAAGAATGAGATGATGAATAACTTCCTTCTTCCAGGACTTCAGGACCTTTGTGTTTCTAGAACCTCATTTAAGTGGGGTATCCCAGTAGATTTTGATCCAGGACATATTGTTTATGTTTGGATTGATGCCCTTTCAAACTATATTACTGGTCTTGGTTTTGATGTTGATGGAGAGGATTCTTTGGATGAAAATGGCGAAGACCTTTATAAAAAGTTCTGGCCAGCTGATCTTCATCTTATTGGAAAAGATATCCTTCGTTTCCATACAATTTATTGGCCAATCATGCTTATGGGTCTTGGTGTTCCGCTTCCTAAGCAGGTCTTTGGACATCCTTGGCTTTTGCAGGGTGATGGAAAGATGAGTAAATCTAAGGGTAATGTTATTTACGCTGATGACCTTGTTGATTTATTTGGTGTTGATGCAGTGCGTTATTTCGTGCTTCATGAGATGCCTTTTGAGAGCGATGGCGTGATTACGTGGGAGCTCGTTACAGAGAGATATAATTCTGATCTTGCTAATACACTTGGAAATCTTGTTAAGAGAGTTATTTCAATGACTAACAAGTACCTTGGTGGTGTTGCTGAAGATAAGGGTGTTACAGGAGATGTTGATGATAACCTTAAAGAGGTTGTTACAGGTACTGTAGCTAAGGTTTCTGAGAAGATGGATAAGCTTAGAGTAGCTGATTCCTTGACTGAGATTTTCAATCTCTTTAAGAGATGTAATAAATATATTGATGAGACAGAACCTTGGGTTCTTGGTAAGGATGAGGCTAATAAAGATAGGCTTTCAACAGTTCTCTATAACCTTATTGAGGGAATTTCTGTTGGCGCTAACCTTCTTGAGAGTTTTATGCCTGAGACTGCTGAGAAGATACTTGCACAAATCGGTGCTAAGAAGAGAAGTATTGAAGATATGGATAAGTTTGGGCTTTATGAAAATGGAACTCGCGTTACTGAGGAGCCTGAGACACTCTTTGCAAGACTCGATGTTAATGAGGTTTTAGCTAAGGCTGAAGAGATTTCTAAGGCACAGGCTGCCGCAAATGGCGATGATGCTGAAGAAGAGGACGATGAAGAAGTAATCGATATCGAGAAGAAGTCTGAGGTTACAATTGATGACTTTGCCAAGCTTCAGTTCCAGGTTGGAAAGGTTATTGAGTGTGAGGCTGTTCCTAAGTCTAAGAAGCTTCTTTGCTCAAAGGTTAAGATTGGTAGCGAGGTTAAGCAGATTGTTTCTGGAATCAGAAAGTACTATTCACCTGAGGATATGATTGGTAAGAAGGTCATGGTTGTTACAAACCTCAAACCTGCTAAGCTTGCTGGTATTTTGTCAGAAGGAATGATTCTTTTCGCTGAAGATAGCGAGGGTAACCTCTCTGCTATGGTACCTGAAAAGGATGTTCCTGCAGGTGCTGAAATCTGCTAAATTAGTGCGTATTTGTTTACGATTTTATGAATATTTAAGGGTTATCACCATAGTGATTTGATAAAAATGCGATAAATAAAGGATGTTAGAGTTATTATAGACAATGACATCCTTTTTTTTGTGTTGAAAAAATAAGGAAAGAGTGGTAGAATGGTCATAGTTTCTGACTTAATCAGTTTAGATGAGTCGCAGATTAAAAAATTTAAAAAAAGGAGATGAAGTGATGCGTAAAGGGTTAATGAAACGTGCACTTAGCTTTACTCTTGCTTTAGCAATGGTTGTTACAGGTTCAGCAATCGGCGGAACAGTTGATAACAACACTGCTTCTGCAAAGAAGAAAAAGACTGTAAAGCTCAGTAAAAAGAAGCTTACTGTTTACACAGGTAAGACTTCTAAACTTACAGTTAAGAATGCTAACAAGAAAGTTAAGTGGTCAACAAGTAACAAGAAGGTTCTTAAGATTAAGAAGACGACTGGAAAGAAGAAATGTACAGCAGTTCTTCTTGGTGTTAAGAAGGGTAGTGCAGTTGTAACTGCTAAGGTTGGAAAGAAGAAACTTAAATGTAAGGTTACAGTTAAGAAGTATGTTTCTAATGTTAAGTCAGTAGCAACTGATCCTCTTGATAGATCTTGTCTCGTAGTTACTCTTAAGAAGGCTGCTGGAATTAATACAGCTGATATTAAGATTTCTACAAAGAACTATAAAGAGGGAACATATAACACAAATTTAAGTGTTAAGGCACTTACAAGTACTGATCAGATAACATATCGTGTTTACACAAACGGATATATTTACACTGGTGATTATGTTAAGTTTGTAGCTGGAGATGATGTTCTTGAAACTCAGGATCAGACAGCTCTTTGTGCTGATACTACTGTAGATGCAAATGCTAAGCAGATTGTTGTTAAGCAGGGAGATGTAGTTGGTACATATCTTTCAGATTACTTTATAAACAGCATTGGTAGCCTTAAGTATGCTGTTACAGCTGGAAAACTTCCTGATGGACTTGAATTAAATTCTAAGAAAGGTCTTATCAAGGGTATTCCTACAGCACCTGGTAACTTCGCATTTACAGTAACAGCAACTGACGAACTTAAGCGTACAGCAACTGTTGACTTAACAATGGTAGTTTACAGTGATGCTGCAATTGCTAATACAACATATACTTATGATGTTCGTCTCGATGACTATGTTGATGCAAGACGTGTTAATGCTGTAACAACAAATGCTGATGGATCTCAGACACCTAAGGTATATCAGAAGGTTAGCATTAAGCCTTATGGTGGTTCTGGAACATATACATTCGCACTTGCTGCTAATGATGTTGCTGGTTCATCACTTTCAACAGATGGTGTTAATGGCGGTGCAGCTGCTCAGGCATCTAGCACAATATTAAAGATTCCTTATGGAATTACAGAAGGAACACATACATTTACAGTAACTGCAACTGATGTTAAGGATGCTGCTCGTACAGCTAATATTACAGTTAATGTAAATGCTGCTAATTATTATAATGTTAAGGGAACAGCTAAGGATAGCAATAGTGCAGATCTTCTTGGTAATAAGGTACTCTTCATTCCTGTTGGCTCAACAAGCCGGTCAGAGTATGTACAGCGTACAACATTTAAGGAACTTAGTGCTACAGCAGCTCCTACAGCAACAAATTCATCACAGACAGTCTATTCAACAGATTATGCAGCATCATACTATAGTTCAAGCAAGTATTATGAGAGTGCTAACTATATTGCAACATACAAAGATAGTGAATATTCACAGTACTGGTATAACTACTCAGCTCTCGTAGGTTCTTCAATTGATCCTACAGCAGAATTTGGTGTACTTCAGGGTACATATGGAACAGAGCTTAAGCCTGGAGATTATATTGTAAAGATTTATTCTCCTGCAGATGGTATTTACTACCAGATGGATTCAAATGTAACTGTTGGTGCAGCTGATTCTTCAGCAACAAATATTGTTACACCTGCTCGTTTCTATGCAGTAACAGGTAATGCAACATATGCTAATGGTTCACCTGTTAAGTCTAAGAAGATTTACTTCGAGGCTACCTCAGAGAAGTATGAGAATGAAAGTGTATTCTCAGTAACAACTGATGCAACAGGTACATTCAAGGCATCACTCCCTTCAAATACATATTCAGCTTATATTTTGGATAGTAAGGGTAAGAGACAGTACTTTACAACTGACATTACAGTAGCGGGTGCAGATACATCAGTAACACCATTTGCTCTTGCAATTTCAATGAGTAATATTTCTGGTACGCTTAAGGATGCTAAGGGTGCAAGTTTGACCTATACAAATGTATACTTCTTAAGTGGAGAAACAGATTCAAATCCTGTTAGTGTAGAAACTGATGCACAAGGTAACTTCACAGTTGCTCTTTCAGATGGTGAATACACAGTATTAACAGGTTCATCATCAATTTCAAGTTCATATGCAAAAGTATTTGGAACACTTAAGGTTGCTGGTGCAGATCAGAATGGTCTTGTTCTTCAGTATAACTTTGTAACAGATGTTACTGCTAGAGGATTTGCAGATCTTACAGCTTCAAATAACTCAGGTCAGTTTGCAATTACAACAAATGGATCATATGCTAAGATTCATACTACAGATGCTGGTTCATATACATTTAAGATTGAAGGATCAGTTAGCAAGGCTAAGTATAGTATTTATGTTAAGAATGAGGCAGGAGAGTCAGAAGGTTATGATTCCGCTCTCTTAAGTGGTGATTCAACTTCATTTACGTTAGATGCTAACAAAGATTACTATGTATTTGTTTCTGCTTTTGATAGTAACTATAATGGAATTGCTGATACAGTTACACTTACAACTTCAGTAGAAGTACTTTATCCAGACGCTCAGGATGTTCCTGTTGAAGGACAGGAATATGGTACAGCGTCAGGCGCATCTGTTTATAAGTTTACAGCTAAACATAACGCTACAAAGATGACCATTAAGGGATATGATTCTGATGTTTATGGAATCACATACAATATATATGATGCTGGTGGTTCATATGTTTACTCTGATACAGAATATGCTTCAGGTGGAATTGTAGAAACTGATTATAACTTTAATACTATTGTAGGTGCTACATATTACATCGAAATTAGAGCTTGTAATGATGACTATGATACTATACCAATTGGAAATAATAGTATGTCCATCAAACTTGAAGAGGGTACAGTATCAAATTATGACTATTGATTAGAGCATAGTTAATAGCTTTTAACAGATCAATGTATATGATTAGTTAAGGGTTAGTCTTGACAGTAGTATAATGAATTAAATGTGATAATGTGTTTTATTGAATTGAACATTTAATGAACAAATAAGGAGGAAGCCTTTTAAAGGCCTCCTCCTTTTATAGTTATGACTAAACATATTATGTTGCTTTTACTGAAGATTCAATTTCTTTTCAAGTGTTTTTGATGATATGTGAATTGCTAATGCTGAAAATCCAATGTTAAATAAGAGTACTACTAAGGATATAATCAGCATTATTAAATCTGGGTGGGCATCCATGTATGCTTGAAAATTTTGGAGCCTTTCAGGGTTTATGGAAATTGCTAAGCTAAATCCAAATGAAATTAATCCTGATAAGAACTGAATAACCATTGTGTAAACAATGTAAGCTACGATTGACATTATAATTTTGTGGCTATTATTTATCTGTCCGAATGAAACACAGCAGTAATATAGGTTAATGTTGAAGAAAACTTGTGCTACAAATGCCAGGATGAATATGATTACCGAAATTACTAAAAGTGGAGTGAATTCATCGGAATGAGTTGCTATGTAAAAAGAATCCTTCAAGTTTCTTAGAAGAGAATTAAAAGTGTCTGGAAAGACAACTGCTGTGTGGATTGCTGCGCATGCAAATCCTATAATGAGTGAAATAAAACAGTAAACAAGACCTGCAAGACTTTTTCCGAGAACTAATGTTTTCTTTGTTACTGGAAGAGTGTGTGTTAAATAGCCCTCATTAGTTGCAACTGATTTATAGAATAAAACTGCGCAGAGTAAGCTACTGGCGCCAACTAGAAGCATACATGAAAAATACATTAAAAACATTGATAATCCACATACAAAATTGGTTAAACCAATAGCCTGTATATCTTCTGGAATAAGCTTGTTTACCTGATTTAGAACCAGGCTTATTATAAATAAAACTCCTACTATCAAATAAAGCATTGAAAATAGCTTCATATTTCCATAAATATCATATTTAAAGACCTTTTTTAACATCTAAACACCTCCCTAAATAACGCATCTATACTCTTCTGGTGAGTAGTTCTTAAGTTGTCGGTAGAATCGTAGAGAACGATTTGACCTTCGCGTAAGAAGAGGGCATCGTCAAGTATGTTTTCAATATCTGATATTAAGTGTGTTGATATCAGAATACTTGCGTTGCGGTCGTAGTTTGAAATGATTGTTTCTAGAATATAGTCTCTTGCAGCAGGATCTACTCCGGCGATTGGCTCATCTAGAACATAGAGATCAGCTTTTCGACTCATTACAAGGATGAGCTGAACCTTTTCTTGATTACCCTTTGAGAGCTTTTTGAGACTCATCTTAGGGTCAATGTTTAATCTGGATAGAAGGTCATAGGCTCTTTCTGGATTAAAATTTTCATAAAAGTCAGCATACATTTTGATTAAGCCTTCGACAGTCATCCATTCATTTAGATAGGTTTTATCTGGAAGGTAAGATACTACCTTCTTTGATTCTACCCCAGGTTTATTGCCGTTGATGTAAATTTCTCCTGAACTTGGGCTGATTAATGAGTTAATAATCTTAATTAGTGTTGTTTTTCCGCTTCCGTTAGGTCCAAGCAAGCCGACGATTCTGCCAGGCATAATCTGGAATGATACGTCATTTAAAGCAAGTTTTGCTCCGTAATGCTTGGAAATGTGGTTAGAAACCAATAATTGTTCCATAACGAAATACTCCTTTCTTATTATACTTTTTTATAATTATCAATGTAGTGTCTGAGTCGAGTTTTGATTTCATCGTCTGAAAAACCAAGAGAAGACATATTCATAAAGAATACCTCAATTATATTTTTTGAAGCTTCTTCACGAAGTGTGTTGATGATTTCAAGGTTTTCTGTGACGAAATATCCACTAGTTCTATTGGAGTGGATAACTCCCTTTCTATCTAACTCAGACATTGCCTTTTGCATCGTGTTTGGATTAACAGATGCTTCGGTGGCAAGAGTTCTTACACTGGGAAGTTTTTCCCCAGACTTATAGACTCCGGAAATAATTCTTGATTCAAGTATTTCCATGAGTTGAATATAAATAGGTCTATTTTGATCAATTTTCCATGCCAAAGTAGTTCTCCTTTCGTTTAGGTGTTCATTTGAATGTTTAAGAATAGCAAAAGTTAATTTGAGTTCCCGGGTGAGCAACAAATTAGATTTAAAATTTTGATTTTGCTAAACTCAAGTCAAATGAAATTGTATTAAGTGAACAATACAATAATACAACAGTACAATTTTTTTGTCAATAGTTGGGGTAAAAATTATATAATTTGTGCAATTTGAACAGAAAATATCTGTAATTTTTATAAAAATATACATAATTTTGCACAAAAAATGTAAAAAATCTGTAATTTTATAGGTAATTACCTAAAATATTTTAGGTTTAAATTTGTGAATATTTTGTTAAAATATTCTTTATCTATGAGAATAGGTGCTTTTTGTAAAAAAATAATCAGGAGGAAAAAAGAAATGAGATTAAATTTCAAAAAGATTTTTTCAACAGCATTAGCATGCACACTTGCATTAGCTGCTTCTATTACAGTTGCTCCAGTGGATGCAGATGCTTATGACGTTATGAAAGGTGCAAAGAGAAAAGTAGACAAGACTGTTAACTTAGATACTCCAGAGTATCATGCTTACCTTGCGTTCCAGTGTGTACCAGCTTATTCATTTAGAAATGCTTGGTTCTCATCATATGGTGATTTTGATAAGGCAAACAGAGCAGAAGATGGTGGTTCACTTTTCCAGAATGTTCTTGGATGGAAGAAAGATGGAGTTAATGAGCTCGTACAGCTTCCAGGTACTTTCACAGATGCAGTTATCGATGGAAATGGTACATATTCAGTTAAGGTAGAAGGCCTTGAAGGATGTCTTAATGATGATGTAACAACAGCAGCTAATGAGATGTTCCAGATGCTCTACGTTTCAACTGACCTTCCAGCAGATGCTCAGGATAAGATTCAGATTACAAACATCGTTACAAAAATCGATGGAGTTGAAAAGGCTACTGAAGATGAAGCTTTCTATGATCCAGACCCAATCGAGTATGTTGGATGTCTTGCATTCGATATTTGTAACCAGTATAACAAGGAATTAGGTGATCACAATGCATCACTTATGCTTCCTCAGGACAGCATTGAAATTACTTTCGATGTAAGTGGATTCAATGTTGATGGAACAAGCGTAGCTTCTTCAGAGTCAGGAAGCTCAGCTACCTCTGCTTCTTCAGGAACTACTTCAGACACAACAGGAACAGATGCAACAACTACAACAAATGCTGATGAGCCAACAAATTCAAATACTCCAATCATCATCTTCGTTGTTGTTATTGCTGTAGTTGTAGTAGTTGTAGTAGTTGCAATTATTGCTACACGTAAGAAGAGAGACTAAACATAAGGACTTACTAAACTGAAGGTATTCGGTTTAGTTTCCATAGTAAGTGGAAAATAAAATAATAGGAGGTAGTTATGGCAAAGAAAGAAAAAGTTGCTAGAGGCGCGAGCGACTATTTGTTCTGGGTATATCGTTTACTTATTGCATTATCTGCGGTATTTATCTTTATGCCAAATCTTAACCCTATCAGGGTAATTGATAAGATTGATCCGAACATTGCGTTGTTTACCGCTGCGTTTTCTTATTCTAGTCTTGTTCAGAAGGTTGGTCTTTTGTTAAGGCTTGGTACTGTTAAAGAAACAGTATTCATCATTGCTTACGTTGGAGCTATTGTTATCCTCGTAGGTGTAGTTTTATTAGTAGCAGGTGCTTGTATGTCACTTGGAAATATCTTGTTACAGAGACTTGCTGCAGTATTTTCAATGATTGGTTCAGGTATCGGCGTTATTGGATGTATGGTAGAGCTTATCGCTAACCATACGGTAAGAGTTGAGAAATACAACAATCCAACAGCTGATTTCTATGCAATGACACCAATCGGTCTTAAATTATTCTTAATTATTTTTGCGTTGATTCTTATTATTTCAATCGCATTAAGAGTTATGTTACCTAGCGGAGCTGATTTAGAAGAATATGAAATGGAACCAAAATATAAGCTTTTCCTTATGTTCCTTCCATTCGGTCTTCTTGCTTTCGTATTCTGCTATTTACCACTTTGGGGTTGGAGATACGCATTCTTCGATTATCAGGCAGGTGGTACACTTTCAGCAGATAACTTCGTAGGATTTAAGTGGTTTGGATACCTCTTCAAGAACGCTGCTACTAGAGTAGACGTTTTGAGAGTTATGAGAAACACACTTATCATGAGTTTCCTTGGAATTGCTACAAGTTGGTTACCTATGGTATTCGCTATCTTCCTTACAGAAGCTAAGAGCGAAGGATTTAGAAGATTCGTACAGATCTTCACAACAATCCCTAACTTCATTTCATGGGTACTTGTTTACGCACTTGCATTATCAATCTTCGATACAACAGGTTTCATCAACCAGTTGAGAGTAATGATTGGTTCACTTCCAAAGGACGTTGAAGGTCCTAACTACTTGATGAGTACAAGTGCAATTTGGATTAAGATGTGGGCTTGGGGAACCTGGAAAGGTATAGGTTGGTCAGCTATCATCTATATTGCCGGTATTTCCGGTATCGATCAGCAGCTTTACGAAGCAGCTACTGTAGACGGAGCAGGAAGATTCCAGAAGATGTGGAATATCACAGTTCCTGGACTTTTACCAACATTCTTCGTTCTCTTACTTATGGCTGTTGCTGCTATCCTTAGTAACGGTCTTGATCAGTACCTCGTATTCCAGAATGCTATGAACGAGAAGCAGATTAAGGTACTTGATCTTTACGTTTACGAACTCGGTCTTGGAGGCGGTGGTAGTATCCCACTTTCAACCGTTGTCGGTATGTTTAAATCTATCATAAGTGTTATCTTGCTGTTTGGTGCTAACTCGATTTCGAAGGCACTTCGTGGCGAGAGTATCATATAGGAGGTGAGTATTCATGGCTAAAACAGCACAGGAAAAATTGGATGCTAAAAGAGAAAAAGCATATTATAAGAAGCATAAGAATATGTATAAAGTGAAGCCATCGGATATTGTTTTTAATATCATCAACTATACGATTTTCACTTTATTCACAATAACATGTATTTACCCATTCTGGTATCTTTTCATTAACACAATTTCTGATAATGAGAAGGTAGGTCGTGGAGAAGTTAACTTCTATCCAAAGGGACTTACAGTTCAGAACTATTGGGCACTCCGTAACGTTGCGGACTTAGGTAACTCATTTATCGTATCTATAAGCAGAACTATTATTGGTACTGCTCTCATGGTACTTGCGTCAGCATTCGTTGGTTACCTTGTAACAAAGCAGGAAATGTGGCACAGAAGTATTTGCTATCGTTTCCTCGTTATCACAATGTACTTCAACGCAGGTCTTATTCCTGGATACATGAACATGGTTATGTTAGGACTTACAAATAACTACCTTGTTTACATTATCCCTGGTATCGTTGCTCCATATAACATCATACTTGTTAAGACCTACATAGAATCGATTCCGGCGGAACTGGAAGAAAGTGCCTTCATCGATGGTGCTTCATACCTCGTAGTATTTAGACATATTATTTGGCCACTTTCAAAACCAATTCTTGCTACAATTGCAATCTTCGGTGCGGTAGGTCATTGGAACTCCTTCCAGGATTCCCTTATTTACATGGCTAACACACCTAAGCTTTATACACTTCAGCACAGATTGTATGTATACTTGAACCAGACGTCAAACCTTGGATCTCTTGTATCTAGTGCGACGACGGCTGAGCAGGCTAAGAACATTGCTGCACAGCAGCTTTCTGGACAGGTTATTAAATACACCATATCAATGGTATCCGTATTACCTATCCTTATGGTTTACCCATTCATGATGAGGTATTTCGAAAAGGGTATCATGCTTGGTGCTGTAAAGGGTTGATATTTTAACATGAAGAATTTTTTCAGTGTGGACGGTGGACTTTATAAGTTTATGAGCAGGCTTCTTGACATGCTTAAGCTAAACTTAGCTGTTGTTGTCCTTGCTCTACCGGCCATCATAGTATATTTATTTGGTGGATACATGCCAATAATGGACAAGTATCCAGCGGTTGTGTGGGGAATCTGTGCGTTGTTCTTAGTACCTATGGGTTCTTCGTTGATTGCAGGTTACTACATAACTTTAAAAATGGTTAATGATGAAGAGGGCTATATTTTCGGGCCATTCTTCAAAGAGTTTAAAGCAAATTTCAAGCGAGGATGTGTACTTGGTGCACTCCTGCTTGTTGCTGTATACGCAATGTGGATCGATTTTCAGATGATGAGAATCTATCCTGAGAGTAAAACGATGTTTTTGATTGTTTTCATTCTGGGGGTTGTTTTGATTGTGACTCACTTTCTATATGCATTCCCTCTCATGGCAAGATATGAAAACGGCGTAGTTAATACTCTTAGAAATTCACATTCAATTGCAGTTAGATATTTTCCTAGAACCTTTTTCACTGTTGTTTTATTAGCGGTGGAAGTAGTCTTCTTTATTTTTAATAAAACAACCATATTTTTGGGGATTCTCATTGGACCAGCTTGTCTTTTATTGACAGTTAGTGCTAATGCGAGACCTATCTTTATTAAGATAGAAGATGAGAATAAGGCTCCAGAGGAAAAAGATCAAAAAAAGTTAAATTAAATGTAAATTAAAAATCAATAGGAGGAATAGCAAAAAATGAGAGGTTTTTTTGGTAAAAAAATGATGTCGCTTGTTCTCTCAACAGGTGTTGTTGTGTCTTCACTTGCAGGACTCACAGCCTGTGGTGGTGGCGGAGCAGGTGGAAATGAAACAGTTACACTTACTGTTTACAGTCAGCTTGCTAACTACTCAGGAGAGCAGATTGGATGGTCTGCTGATATTCTTAAAGAAAAATTCAATGTAAAGGTAAATATCATCCCAGAAGGTAGTGGTGTTTATCAGACACGTATGGAGTCAGGTGATCTTGGTGATATCGTAGTATTCGGTTCAGCAGATAACTACAAGCAGGCAGTAACTAAGAATCTTCTTTATGATTGGGAGAGTCAGGATCTTCTTCATAACTTTGGTCCATATATTGAGGAGAACATGCAGGATGCTCTTAATTGGAACAAGGAATTAACAAAGAAGTATACAGACGGCGCTTCTGATGCACTTTATGGTATTGGAAATAGTATTGCAACATCTAGTGAAGACCATCAGTCATTCTTCTATACATGGGATACTCGTTGGGATCTTTACAAAGAGTTAGGTTATCCAGAAGTTAAGAACATGGAAGACATGGGAACACTTCTTAAGCAGATGCAGGGATTACAGAAGAAGGATGAAGCTGGAAACAAGACATACGCTGTTTCACTTTGGCCTGATTGGGACGGTGACATGGTTATGTACGTTAAGTCTACAGCTACAGCATATTATGGATACGATGAGTTAGGTATCGGTGTTTATGATCCTACAACAGGTGATTATCATGATTGTCTCCGTAAAGATGGTGTATATCTTGAGATGCTTAAGTGGTACAACGGACTTTATCAGAATGGTCTTGTTGACCCTGACTCAATGACACAGAACTATGATAACATGGCTGAGAAGGCTCGTAATGGTGGTGTACTCTTCTCAATCTTCAACTATTCAGGTTCATTACAGTACAACACAGATGCTCACTTGAAAGAGGGCAAGATGATGTACTCAATGCGTCCTACAGAAGCACAGCCTATCGTTTACGGTATGTCAACAACAGGTTCTGATTGGAACTGGTGTATTGGAGCTCAGTCTAAGTACCCAGATAAGGCTATGGAAGTTATTAACTACCTTGCAACTCCAGAAGGAACTCTTACAATGCAGTATGGTCCTAAGGGTGAGTGCTGGGATTATGATGAAGAAGGTAATACATACTTTACAGATCATGGTAAAGATTGCCAGAATGATAAGACTGGAACAACCATGGGTGGCGGACATGAAGGTTCATACCACGATGGTGAGCTTCAGATCAACAACACAATTTGGGCTCTCGATTCTAAGAACCCTGAGTCAAATGGTGAGAACTACAACCAGGAATCATGGAAGTCTAACGTAACTGATGCTCAGTATGAAATCCAGCAGGATTGGAGAGATAAGACAGGCGTTAGCACACTTAACGAATACTTCGAAGGTGGAAAGTTCCGTGTAATGCCAGCTATCAACTATGTTGAGACATCTAAGGATGATGAGCTTAAGACAACTTGGAAGCAGGTTACTGGAGCAATTACTTCTGGTTCATGGAAGGCTATGTACTCAAAGACAGATGCTGAATATGATAAGGTAGTAGCTCAGATGATTAAGGAAGCTGACAGCTATGGTTATGATGACTGTCTTGCTTGGTCACAGGGTGAAGCTGATCAGAAGACTGACTTGATTTCACAGTTAAAGAACTAATTTAGAAATAATCAATATTGATTTTCAAATTAATTAATAACTCGTGAGCGAGTTTACATATGAGGAGAGCCTTACTTTTATAGTGGGGCTCTTCTTTTTTTTAAAATCTGTTTTAATTTTTGGTTAGTTGTGATATAATGTATTTGGATAATTGTTGTTTTTTTGACTGTAGAATGGAAGAGTGATGGCGTGATCAATGAAGTAAAAATCGAAAAAAAGACTAAAAAAGTAAAACCAGAGTACGAAATTGGAGATTTAGTTGTTTATGGAAGCAACGGTGTATGCAGAGTTGAAGAAATCACTAGACTTGTTATGCCAGGAACAAACAAAAAAGGCAAGTATTATTGCTTAGTACCTGTTGATAGCACAACAAGTCGTATTTTTGCGCTTGTAGGACAGGATAAAATTAAAATAAGAAGAATTATCTCTAAAGAAGAAGCCATGGAATTAATTGAATCAGTTACTGATATTCCTGAGTTGAATATAATTAGTGATAAAACAAGAGAAGATCAATATAAGTCTGCTTTGAGAAGCTGCAATTGTAGAGAATGGTTCAGTATTATTAAGACTCTTTACAATAGGAATAAGGCTAGAGTTGAAAATGGTAGAAAGATTACATCTACTGATGAGAGATATCTTAAGGAAGCTAAAAGAAATTTATATACTGAATTAGCTGTTGTTTTGGATAGAGATAAGGATGAAATTGAAGATTTTATCACTGAAAAAGCACTGGAAACTGATGATTGAATGATTAAGGCTGACAGGTGGTTTAAATGTCAGCTTTCTTTTTGGAATTTACCTTATTGTTAAACGGAGGTGGTATTTATTATGATGAAAGAACATGCCTTACAATTTATTGAAAAATCTGATACTGGTCTTGGTGTCGTTGATACAATACCTGAAGGAACCATCCTTTATGCAAATGACTTTTTTTATAATATGATTGGGTATTCCAAAGAGGAATATGAAAATAAGCATAATAATAGGTTGATGGAGATTATTGCTGATGATGAAATCCAGGGAGTGAAATCTCTTATATATAGGCAAGCTAGTATGGGAGGTGCTATTAATCTGGAATTTCACGCACGCAGAAGTGATGGAAGTAAATTTTGGATGAAGGTACTGTTTAGGAAACATTCGGTTGATGAAAAAACTGTTTACTTCTGTACCTTTGTTAATATAGATTATCCTAAGACTTTGATGGAACAGGCATTTAAGTCTAAGCAGGAACTTGATATTATTGCGAATAGTATTCCAGGTGGACTTGCCAAGATTCGAATGACTGATATGTATTTGAAATATGCAAATGATGGATTCTTTAGATTGGCTGGTTACACAAGAGCCGAGTATAGTTCATTATTCCAGAATCATTGTAATAGATTGCTTCACCCTGATGATTTAGAAATAACTACAAGAACTGTTAATACTGCGCTTGATAATAAGGGATTGCTTGCACTTGAGTATAGAATTGTTGCAAAAGACGGAAGTACCAGATGGTCATATCTTAATGGTCGTTTAGTTGATGATGAAGATGGAGAATTAGTTTATCTTTGTATCATAATTGATGTTACAAATAGAAAAAGAGCTGAGAAAGAACTTAAAGAAGCTAAGAAGTATGCTGAAGGAATTGCTAAGATGAGAGGTGAAACCTTCTGGAGCTACCATGTTCCTACTAAAACTCTTAGAAGAATGGGTGATATTGAGAATTCTTATATTAATGGTAGAGAATTCAAGGATCCTTATGAGTATTGGATGCAAAATGTTGTGCATCCCGCAGATGCCGAGGAGTTTTCAAAGCACTATAAAAAGGTTACTTCGTCAGAGTGTTACCAGTCGATGGTTGTTAGGTTTAGAAATAAAACTGGAGACTATGAAACTGTTAAGGTCTCGGCAGAAGGCTGTAAGGATGAGGAGACTGGCGATAATTATGTTTATGGTGTTATTGAGCCATATACAGATGAATTGCTTAGGATAACTCAAAAAGGTGGTACTAAGAGGTCAAAAGAGGAGAATAGACTTATTCGTCTTGCTAAATCAGCGAGGGCTGAGCTTAAGGATTCTGTTTCGGGACTCATGCCATACTCGTCCTTCTTAAAGAAGGTTGAAAAGATTCTTAATGAACCTGAAGAGGGTGCAAATTACGCATTTGTATGCGCTGACATAAATAATTTCCATAGATTTAATCAGCATTATGGTTTTTCTAGAAGTAATGAGATTTTGAGGAAGTTCGGTAAACTTCTTAAAAATTACCTTTCATTTGATGGGCTTTGCTCAAGAGTTGATGGCGATTACTTCGTTATGTTCTATAAATATGATGACCATAAGAGCCTGATTAAAGCGATTACAAGGCTTTTCAATGAAAGAGAAGAGCAGGCTGGAGAGGGTGATTACGTTAATTTTAATACCGCTATCGGTCTATATCTAGTTAAGGATTATAACGTTGAGTTGATAACGATGCTTGAAAATGCGGATTTAGCTAGACGAAGCATTAAGGGAATTAAGGGAGACCACTATTCAGTATATACTGATGATATTAGGAATAATACATCTGCTGAGGATGAACTTATCGAGGATGTTAGGATTGCGATGAGAAATAAGCAGTTGGAGATTAAGTATCGCCCAAGAATTCAGGGTGATAAGAGTAATATCATTGGTTGTAAGGCGCTCCCATATGTAATGCTTAGAGATGGAAGCTATATCGACCATAACAGGCTTATGAGATTGCTTGAAAAGACGTCTAAACTTGAAGATTTTGGTGTTTATATTTTCACTGAAGTTGCTAATAATTTGGGCGCTTGGAAGGCGCTTGGAAATAAGGTTATTCCTGTTTCGATCGTTTTCTCAGCGATTCAGCTTTCTTCGGAAAGGGTTGTTAGGAAGATGGATAAGGTTGTTGAGATGAATAATCTTGAGCCATCAGACTTTATTTTTGAAATCCCTGAGAAGTATTTCACTGATAGGACGCTGGGATTTGAAAAGGCTATTAAGAAGCTTGTTTCACTTGGGTACTCTGTTGTGGTTAGCAGGTTTGGAAGCTTTAATCTTAATGTAAGTGTTGTTAAAGCACTTCCGATTACTGGAATTAAGCTACATGGTGAGTATTTTAACGATTATCTTTCTAATGAGAGAGATAAGAAAATTCTTCGTAAGATTATTGAGCTTTGTAATGATATTAATATTAGTGTTATGTGCGGTAGCATTAATACTGAGCTTCAATATAAGTTTGCGAAGGAAATAGGGTGCGAGATTATGGAAGGTGATTATATCTATGCGGCTGCTAAAAACAGGGCATTTGAGCATCTCTATTTAGGAAAATAAAAAAATGTTAAAAAAGTAATTGATAAAATTACAATATAAAATACAATAGTATTATAAATAATAGTATTTAAGATAAAGAAAGGACATACTTAAAATGCTTGATTTAAAGTTTGTCAGGGAAAATCCTGAAGTAGTAAAAGAAAATATTAAGAAGAAGTTCCAGGATAAGAAGCTTCCTTTGGTAGATGAGGTTATTGAACTGGACAAGGATGCTCGTGCGACTCAGCAGGAGATGGATTCTCTTAGAGAAAGTCGTAAGAAGGTTTCTTCTGAGATTGGTAAGCTTTATGCTAATGGTAAGAAAGAAGAAGCTGAGATGCTTAAGGAAGAGGTTACTAAGAATGCAGATAAGCTTGAAGAGTTTGAGAAGAAGCATTCAGAGTTAACTGGAAAGATCCGTCAGATTATGCTTTCTATTCCTAATATCATCGATGAAAGCGTTCCTATCGGCAAGGATGATAGCGAGAATGTTGAGAGAGAAAAGTTTGGCGAGAATATAGTTCCTGATTTTGAGATTCCTTATCATACAGAAATTATGGAAAGTTTTAATGGAATTGATTTAGATGCAGCAGGAAGAGTTGCTGGAAATGGTTTCTATTATCTTATTGGAGACATTGCAAGACTTCATTCAGCTGTAATTTCATACGCTAGGGATTTTATGATTGATCGCGGATTTACATATTGTGTGCCACCTTTCATGATTCGTTCTTCAGTTGTTGATGGAGTTATGAGTTTTGAAGAGATGGATGCTATGATGTATAAGATTGAAGGTGAAGACCTTTATCTTATCGGTACTAGCGAACATTCAATGATTGGTAAGTTTATTGATACCATTATAAATGAGGATGAACTTCCTAAGACTTTGACAAGCTATTCACCTTGTTTTAGAAAAGAAAAGGGTGCTCATGGAATTGAAGAAAGAGGAGTTTATAGAATTCATCAGTTCGAGAAACAGGAAATGATTGTTGTCTGCAAGCCTGAAGAAAGCATGATGTGGTTTGATAAGCTTTGGCAGAACACGGTTGATTTATTTAGATCTCTTGATATTCCTGTTCGTACTCTTGAGTGTTGTTCAGGAGATTTGGCTGACTTAAAGGTTAAATCTGTGGATGTTGAGGCTTGGTCACCTAGACAGAAGAAGTATTTTGAGGTTGGAAGCTGTTCAAACCTTACAGATGCACAGGCTAGAAGACTTAAGATTAGAGTTAAGAGTAAGGATGGAAAGTATTTTGCTCATACTCTTAATAATACAGTTGCAGCACCTCCTAGAATGCTTATTGCTTTCTTGGAGAATAATCTTCAGGCAGATGGTAGCGTTAGAATTCCTGAGGTTTTGAGACCTTATATGGGTGGAAAAGAAAAATTGGAGAAATGTAAGAAGGTCTGATTTAAATGAAACGAAAAATACAGCTAATTAAATTCTACATTGGAAGGATTTATAAAAACCTGCTTAGATTTTTCAGATGGACCGTATTTTCAGTAATCACCGGAGCAGTAGTTGGCGCATTCAGTACAGCCTTTGTTTTGGCTTTTGACTGGTGCATAGACATGAGAAATGCACACCGGTGGTTACTTTATTTTTTGCCGGTTGCAGGTTGCATTATTGTAGCTCTGTATGGGGTATTTAAGTATAAGAATGATAGAGGTACTAACCTCGTTCTTTCGACGATTCATTCGCAGGATGAAATTCCTTTTAAAATGGCTCCTCTCATTTTTATTTCAACCTTGCTGACTCATCTTTGCGGTGGTTCTTCTGGTAGAGAGGGTGCTGCGCTTCAGTTGGGTGGTAGTCTTGGAAATACTTTAGGTCGCTTTTTTAAGTTTGACGAAAAGGATAAGCACGTTGTTGTAATGTGCGGTATGAGTGCGGCCTTTGCAGTTATGTTTGGAACGCCTATTGCAGCGGTTATCTTTTCTATGGAGGTTGTGAGCGTAGGTCTTATGTACTACGCAGCACTTGTTCCATGTGTGTTTGCAGCTACGGTTGCTATTCAAATATCGAAATTTGCTGGAGTTCATGGACATGTATATGAAATAATTGATGCACCAGATATGCAGCTTTTACCAGTGGTTGAAATTGTAGTTCTTGCTCTTTTGTGTGCATTGATAAGTGTGCTATTCTGTATGCTTCTCCATGGTCTCGGAGATTTTTATAGAGATAAATTTAAGAATCCTTATATAAGAATTGTTTTTTCGAGTTGCTTGATAATTGCGATAAATGTGCTTGTTGGAAATGATGATTATATGGGAACTGGTCTTCCGGTGGTTGCGAGAGCAATTGAAGGCGAAGCAGTCCCGTATGCGTTTTTACTTAAGATGATTTTGACAGCACTTACTCTTGAGGCGGGCTTTAAGGGTGGCGAGATTGTGCCAAGTTTCTTTATTGGAGCAACCTTTGGTGCGACCTTTGGTGCACTTTTACATCTTTCGCCTTCGCTTTGTGCGGCTGTTGGAATGCTTGCAGTTTTCTGTGGAGTTACAAACTGCCCTGTAACATCGATATTGCTTGCCTTTGAATTGTTTGGAAGAGGAAGCATGTTATATCTTTTGATTGGAATTAGTGTAAGTTATTTAATGTCTGGTTATTATGGATTATATCACGATCAGACCATTGTTTATTCGAAATATAAAACTGAATATATAAATAGAAAAACGAAGGAACGGTGATTTTACGCTCCTTCGCTCTTTTCTATATCATCGATATATTTTGTATACTTATTGAATTCACCATTATAAATATCGGTTAACAAATTGTTGGTTATCTGTAGTGCTTTTGCGATTAAGTTGGATGATAGAGTTTTATTGATTAGTAAGGTTGAAAGTTCATCCAAATCGACAACCCTTACGAAACCATCAGGATATACTAGGACATCAGCGAGAAGGTCTGAAAATACATATTCTGTGGTGGTTTCTTCATCAGTATTCTTTTTCGTTACTGAAGTGTCGATTATGTCACAATAGTAGTAAATGAGATCGTTCCTAGTGTTGTAAACCTTGCTAACCTTGACTCCTTTGTCTATGAAATAGACGGAGATACCGTGGTCAATGTCTTTTCTAGGTTTTAGGACATCCCACTTCGTTATTAGGATATTGTTTTCGAAATAAAGGATTTCATCATCCTTTAGTTCAACGATTTCATCAGGAATGAATCGCTTTCGAAATAACCTTATTTTATTCATGTATATCACCTCTGTTCTGCATATAATTAGTTGTTGCGATAGTGTTTATACGTATTTTGGTGAATTCTTCGCCGATATTAACAAAGAATAGTTTTGAAAATAATATAAAAAACATTATAAAACTATAGTTTAAAAATGTAAAGGAGAAAACATAAGTGAGTAAAAGCTTTAAATCAGGCTTTGTAGCCTTAATTGGAAGACCAAATGTTGGTAAATCAACCTTGATGAATAATCTTATTGGACAGAAAATTGCGATTACATCTTCAAAACCTCAGACTACAAGAAATCGCATTCAGACGGTTTATACAGGTGATGAGGGGCAGGTTATCTTTTTGGATACTCCAGGAATTCATAAGGCTAAGAATAAGCTTGGAGATTATATGGTAAATGTTGCCGAGTCTACTTTGAAGGATGTGGATGTTATCTGTTGGCTTGTTGAGCCGACGACCTTTATTGGAGCGGGCGAGAGACATATTGCTGAGGTGCTTTCTAGATCGAAGACACCCGTATTTTTGATTATTAATAAAATTGATACCGTTAAGCCTGAAAAGCTTTTAGAGGTTATTGCGGCTTATAAAGATATTTTGGAGTTTGCTGAGATTATTCCTGTGAGCGCCCTCAAGGGAACTAATACATCTGACGTACTTTCTAGTATTTTTAAGTATTTTGAGGAAGGCCCTATGTATTTTGATGAGGATACGATTACAGATCAGCCAGAAAGACAGATTACTGCAGAACTTATTCGTGAGAAGGCTCTTAGAAACCTAGATGATGAGATTCCTCATGGAATTGCGGTAGTTATTGAAAGAATGAAGGAAAGACGCAGTGGTAGAGGAAAGGACAGCCATAACATTATCGATATTGATGCCACGATTATTTGTGAGAGAAATTCACATAAGGGTATAGTTATTGGTAAGGGTGGCGCTATGCTTAAGAAGATAGGGTCTGAGGCTAGAAGAGATATTGAGATGATGGTTGGATGTAAGGTCAATTTAAAGCTCTGGGTAAAGGTTAGAGAATCTTGGAGAGATTCGGATATCTTTATTAAAAATTATGGATATGATAAAAATAAAATCGAATTGTAGTTTTTTTAAAATAACTCAAATCTAGAATTTTTTGAGAAGAAAAACTCAATTGTTTAAGATGAAAATAATATTGTATTTAGAGACTGATTTTTAATGTTGTCGAATATTTAGTGCATTTTATTCAAAGTATTGTAAGGTTTTTTGCCTTGATAGATTAGCAAGATTTTTGTATACTTATTCAAAGTGTGATGGTTTTTCACAATATAAAAAAAGGAGATTTATTTATGGCTAATTATTCAAAAAACCGAATTTTGAAGTGTGCAACTGCGGCAGTTTTGAGTCTTTCTATGCTTGTTACAGGCGTTGGAATTCAGAGCGCTCCTGCAGATGCAAAGAGTAAGGCACCAGCACTTAGTGCCAAAAAAGTAAGCGTAGCAGTCGGAAAATCAAAGAAGATTAAAGTTAAGAATGTTAAGAAGAATGCAAAAGTTAAGGTAACAGTTAAGAAGAAGGGTGTTGTTAAGGCTAAGGTCAAGAAATTAAACATTACCCTTACAGGAAAAAAAGCCGGAAAATCTAAGGTAGTAGTTAAGGTTACTTACAAGAAGGGTTCTAAGAAGGTTACTAAGAATCTTAAGTGTACAGTTACTGTAAAGGCAGACTCAAGTAGTACTGCTACAGTTGCTCCTACTACAGCAGCTACAAAGGCAGCAGCTACAGCATCAGCTACAGCTGCAGCTGGAACAAATGCAACCGCAGCACCTGGAACAGCTGAGACAGCTGCAGCAGACGTAACGGCAGCAGCAGATGCAACAGCTACTCCAGATTCTAATGCTTATCAGACACCAGTTGTTGTTGTAACAACACCTAAGCCTGAGAATAAGGTTGAAAAGGACGGAGCAATTTACGGTGTTTATGCAAGTGCTATTACACAGAAGGAAAATGCTCTTCCATTTACTGACTATGATTCAGATGAAATGATTAAGGAAATGGGAACAGGTATCAACTTAGGAAACTATATGGATGCTGTTTCAAACTATATGACATATCCTATTCAGGTTGATGAGAAGGCATGGAATAATGTAACTGTAACAAAGAAGTACTTTAAACGTGTTCATGATTTGGGATTCTCAACAATCCGTATTCCTGTAACTTGGGCGCTTGATAAGACTGGTGAAATCAATGAAGCAAGACTTTCAAGAGTTCAGGAATTTGTGGATTATGCTATTGAAGAAGGTCTTTATGTTGTAGTTAATGTTCACCATGATGGTGCGCCTGATAACTGTGAATTCCAGACACTTATTCAGCCATATAAGATTGCTGATGAAGATGATTTAACAGATCCTATTTATGTTGCTTACAAGTCATCATGGAATTATATCGCTGAGAGATTTAAGAACTATGATGAGCACCTCATCTTTGAAAGTATGAATGAGGTTTATGCAACTTGGTATCAGACAGATAAGAATGGTAATATCAAGACAGATTCAGAAGGAAATCCAAAGTTTAATAATGATGGATATAACACAGATGCTGAAGATATTGCTCCAACATTGAATAAGATTATGACTATGAATAATCTCTTTGTTGAAGCTGTTAGAGGAACTGGTTCTAACAATGCTAAGAGATGGTTACTTTGCCCACCAATTAACACAAATATTGTTATTGCAACAAATAACTATGGAGCAACTGAGTATGGATTCTCACTTCCAGAGGATACACTTGAGGATTCAAGAATCATGCTTTCAGTTCATGATTACACAGATGTTTCAGTAAATGACCTTAATGAAGAGGGAACAAGAGTTGCTAATCGTTTCAAGTATCTTAAGGAAATGTATGTTGATAAGGGACATCCTGTAATTGTTGGCGAGTACGGTAGTTATTCAATTATTTCAGGTGACTGGTATCAGGGTTCTGGATCAGAGTTTAAGCAGCCATATACATACGAAGCTTATAACTATCTTGCTAAGAAGAATGATTTAACAATTCTTGCTTGGGATATTAGCCCATTGGTAGATAGAACTGGAAATGGAACAACTGATTGGGATA
>JAILNN010000251.1 GCA_024691565.1 Lachnospiraceae bacterium
ATTTGTTTTAGATTATAAGAAATATATTAAAAAATATAATAAAAATCTATGTTATATAAAAAAGATAAAAAAATTATGGGATGGTAAAGATTATGTGAGTAATATCGAAATCGATATTTACAAAAATAACAAAAATAATATCAATGACAGTAACAACAATAAAAAATATAACAAAAAAAAGTATTATACACTCCTTGATTTTTTTACAAATCATCCTTTTGTATTTGATGTCAAAATAAGAGGGGATAAAAATAAAGAAGAGATAAAAAAATTAGATATGGGTAATGAAAGAATTTGTTTTAAAACATCAACAAATGTAAAATATAGTCAAATTTTAGCATTGTTATTACTTCATACTGATTTAAAAGATATACGTAATAATTCAAATCATGCTTCTAATAATTCTGAAATTAAATATACTTTTAAAGAAGAAATTGAGATGTTTGAATTGTATATAGAATATATTAGTCATATTTTGCAAATAAAACAAGATGTAGATAAGGAGATAATAAATGAAAATTAGAAATGCTATCCCTAGCGACATCCAGGGAATTTTGAAACTTTTAGTTCAGGTGGATATGGTTCATCACAATGGTCGTCCAGATCTTTTTAAGGGGCCTGCGACAAAATATAATGCTAAGGAGTTGGAGAAGATTATTGCTGATGATAAGACTCCTGTGTTTGTTTGTGTTGAAGGTGAAGATGTGCTTGGACACGCTTTTTGTATTTTTAAGCAAGAAGTCGCTGATTCGGTGCTGACGGATATTAAGACTTTATACATTGATGATATTTGTGTTGATGAGAATGCGAGAGGTAAGCATGTTGGACAGAGCCTTTATAAGCATGTTTACGAGTTTGCTAAGGAACAAGGTTTCTATAACATTACATTGAATGTTTGGACGTGTAATCCTGGTGCGATGAAGTTTTATGAGGCGATGGGACTTAAACCTCAAAAGATTGGAATGGAAATGATTATTGAGCAAAATGCTTAAATCAAAGTTTAAGAAATATATTTAAGGAGGGTTTTACGATGCAGGAAGTTTATGAGTTTTTAAAGAGTGCTGAGACTTATTATTTAGCTACAGTCGAGGGTGATCAGCCACGAGTTCGTCCATTTGGAACAATTGATATTTTTGAGGATAAGCTCTATATTCAGACAGGTAAAAGTAAGGATGTTTCTAAACAGATTCAGGCTAATCCTAAGGTTGAGATTTGTGCATTTAAGGATGGTAAGTGGCTTAGAGTTGCTGGTTGTCTTGTGAGGGATGATAGGAGAGAAGCTAAGGCGCATATGTTAGATGCTTATCCTTCTTTGCAGGGAATGTATTCAGCTGACGATGATAACACAGAAGTACTTTACTTTAAGGATGCAAAGGCGACATTTTCTTCTTTTACTGAGCCAGAGAAGACGGTTGAGTTTTAATGAGTTATTCTGCATAGATATTGTTATACTAATAAAAACCTAGACTAAATATAGATGTCTAGGTTTTTTTATAAATAATTGTTTTTATGATTTAAAAAATATGTGAAACATTGACATCGTTTTCATGAATGTATATACTATTATTATTGAGAATTCGTGAACAATTTAATACTAATTTGAAAGGAGATTCATATGAAAAAAGATGATATTGAATTATTTGTGGAAGAAGGTAAAACATACGTTTTTGGTGATGGAAAAAATGAATATGTTGGAAGTGTTATTAAAATTTCAGATTCGGCTGTAATAATCCAAAAAAATGATGGAAAAAAAAGGTTACTTTCTTTTGAAAACATTCAAACAATTGATGAAGATATGTGTATAGATGATATGGAAAACGTATCATTAGAGACAGTTGTTAAAAATAATAGAATCAATATGATTAATACATCTAATAATGTTCTAGATATTTCAGATTATTCAGAAAATGACGAAGATATAAGCTTACCACCTTTTTTATTAAGCCTTATTGATAGTGTAAGTTTTGTGGATTTTATTAAGTTTAATGTTATTGATAAGAATTTAATAAAAGAAGATAACTTTATCGGAACATATGAAGATGTTAAAAAAACTAATAAAAATCTTAAAAACTATCTGGAAAAGGGTTATTCAAAAGATATTAGTGGAAAAGTATATTTAGCTATGGCTAAGGTAGCATATAATGCAAGTAAATTTAATAAAATACCTGCTAAATATATACGAGAATTGATTGAAGCAGCATTAGTAGAAATGGCTGATAAAAAAGTAATTAATGCAGAGACAATTGATAGTGCAAGAAGTTTTTATATGGAAGCATTAAAAATTTCTAAAGATGGTGAAAATAGAAAAAAAGCTACTAATTTACTTGTTTATTCGTACTTTGTAAATAATGAAGAGTTAAAGAATGAGATTGTAAACGGAAATAATGATATATCAAAAGAATATAATCTAGATAAATATTATCAAAACACGTTAATATATTCTAATAATATTCGTGAATTTATTATTTCATCCTTTATGATTTATCCATATGTTCCTACTGTTGTTGATATGATGATAGAGTCCATAAAGTCGTATCGAAGTTTGTATGAGATATGTAAGGGTGAGTTAGCTAAGATTCAAGGGGTTAAAGAAGAAGAACTAGATAGTGATTTTAAGGATGCTTGGTTGGGTTCATATAATGAATATAATGATCAAATGAATAGTTTGAAAGAAACAATTGGATTATGTATAACAGAAATAGAAATGGATGATAATTTAAAACAAAGGATTCAAAAAATCCAAGAAATTAGAGATAAAGATTTGTTATTTGGATTAGATGATGATAATGTTGGGGATTTTTATAAAACCATTGATGGTTTAATTGGAACGAAAAATGACTATACTGTTAATGAAAAAATTGA
>JAILNN010000007.1 GCA_024691565.1 Lachnospiraceae bacterium
AAATCCAGGGCAGGAGAGGGCCTTGAAAGAATGAAAGAGGGTGCACTTGAGAAGGCTGCAAATGGTATTAAAAAGGTCCCTGGTAGCGCTTATATGTCTGGAATTAAGGCGAATACCATGGAGAGAGTTGAAAAACTTGAGACCTTACTTGCAGAATTAAATGAGAAAAACAAACTACGTTTTGAAGCAGTGCTTCATTCCAGGGTGTTTAGAAGAAGCTTGGGTATTATTAAAAGAAATAATATCGTTGCTTCTGAAAGATATAAAAAGGCTCTTGAGAAACTTAAAGGTGAAAAGGATAAAAAATAAATATATAATATTAAAAAAAAAGCCTCACATTTGGACTTACTAAATGTGAGGCTTTTAACTTAGAACTTAGTTGGAATATTAACACCGACTAGAATTATGTTAAATTATGTTTTTTAAATATCATCTTCTAAAGCGCTGTAAACAAGGTTTCTAATTACCTGAACGTCTCTATAGCCATTACCACCGAATTTTTGGATTACATATACGATTCCGAGGTCTTCTAACTGGTCGACAAACATATAGGTTCCAAGGAATCCATCCCAGCCGAATTCTTCTTCTGAACCGAGACTTCCGTTCTCGTGAGGCTTTAACATGTGTCTCATAAGATTTCCATAGCCATAGCCCTTTAATGCTTCCCAGTCGTAGCTTGCACGATTTTCATCTGTCAAATGGTCTACTAAGAAGGATTCTGCAGTTTTAACGCTGTAGATTCTCTTTCCGTCGAGAGTACCATTATTTAAGAAGAGTTTAACAATTTTCTCGTAATCATCGACTGTTGATGTGAGACCTGCACCACCGCTTTCAAACATTGGTTTCTTAACGAAATTATGTGTGAGTCCAAGCATATGGTCTGAAGACCAAGGTTTTGGATCTGGAGTTTCATAAATATAAGACTGAGCGAATCGGTCAAGCTTATCTTCATGAACATAGAAGTCTGTATCGACCATTCCTAGTGGCTCAAAGATTGCTTCCTTTAAGTATTCACCATAGGTCTTTCCTGTGACAACGGAAATTACTGCGCCAAGAACATCTGCGCAAAGTCCATATCTCCAGCGTGTTCCTGGCTCGGACTCGAGAGGTTCCTTTCCAAGGAGATTTGCAAATTCCACTGTTGATATATCGTTATCTTTATCATAAACACCCTTATAGTATTTATCGATAAATTTTAATAGTCTTTCTCCTGCAGGATAACTTGGATCTGGGTATCCAACGCCAGCTGTCATATCCATAAGGTGTTGTAAGGTAATTTCGTTCTTAACTGGTACGAGAGAGCCATCTTCCTGAAGAACCTTTTGATCCTTGAAGCCTGGAAGGTATTTGCTTACTGGATCTGCAAGTGTGATTAAACCTTTTTCAACAAGAGTCATTACAGCGATGCTAGTGATAGGTTTTGTCATTGAGTAGCATCTAAAAATTGTATCCTTCTGCATTGGCAAATTCTTTTCGATGTCTGCCATACCGAATTCTTTTCTATAGACTTCTTCTCCTTCATGAATGATTGCAAGTGCGCAACCTGGAATTTCACCGCTATCAACCCTTCCTTGAAGGAAGGTATCTAAGTTTTTGAGTGTTTGTTCGTTCATTTTTTTACCTAGCCTTTCTGAAGATTTTAGTTAAAATTTTTATTGTTTATGAGTAAATGTTTTTTTGCTGCTCAATTATTCTACTGAATTTAATTTATCAATTGTTTTTCGTACATCCTCTGGTGTAAGTGGTTCACCGTCTTCTGGCTTAAATCTAGGATTAAAGGAGAGGACTGAGTGAAGTGGAGTCTCGAAAAACATTGCTGAGGCCATTGTTGGCTTAATTGATTTTACATCGCCATCAAGGTCAATTCCATACATTTCAGTAAAGCTTGTGTTTGCTAAGAATTCCTTAAGAGGAGTGATATCCTTTTTATATTTAATGATATCTCCTGGTGGAGTTAACTCATTTACTTCAAATTTTAATTCATCTGTGCTTTCGATTTCAATGGTTTCCTTGCATCTAATGTCCTTTGATGATGAACCAATCTGAATTATATATTCGCCGGATGGAACATACCAATCATCCATCAATTCATTGAAGTATGCAAATGAGCGCTTTGAAAGTTCGAACTCTAATGTACGTGTTTCGCCAGGTTTTAGTGAAACCTTCTTAAATCCTCTTAATTCCTTTACAGGACGGTTATCCTCACAGATGCAGTTACCAACATAGAGCTGTGCGACCTCTGCCGCTGCGAAATTACCTGTGTTTGTGAGGTCAACTAAGACCTTGCAGTCGAAAGGAGTATTTCCTTTTTCTATTCTTAGATTATCATATTCAAAGGTTGTATAGGTAAGTCCATGTCCAAATGGGAAGAGGACTGGAATATTCTTTTTCTCATAGTAACGGTAGCCGATAAATACGCCTTCGTTATAATCAACATCATAGAGATTTCCTGGGAAGTTGAGATAACAAGGTGTATCCTCGATTCTAAGTGGGAAGGTTTCTGCTAAGTGACCTGATGGAGAAACATTTCCAAAAAGAAGATCGAGAGTTGCATAGCCTCCGGCTTCACCTGAAAGATACATTTCGAGGACGCTGTCAACTTCGTTTATCCAAGGCATTGTTACAGGTGAACCATTGAAAAGAACTACTACAGTCTTATCTGAAACCTTTGCAATTTCAGAAATAAGCTTATTTTGATTATCTGGCATAGACATATGTGACCTGTCAAAGCCTTCGCTTTCGAAGGAATCAGGAAGTCCTGCAAAGATAATGCTTACATCTGATTTTGTTGCAAGTCCGATTGCTTCATCTAAGAGTTCATCTTCTGTCCTTGAGCCTTTCTCAGCATCTGTAGGTTCAATATAGTAGCCTTGCGCAAATTTGATTTTTACGTCGTTATATGAGTGGGCTGCATCGATAACAGTATCGACTCTATAACTATTTATATGACTTGAGCCGCCGCCCTGATATTTTGCTTGAGAAACAAAACCGCCAATAAATGCATAGGAATGTGTTTTTCCGTCATTTCCTCTTGAAAGAGGAAGAACATTATTTTCATTCTTAAGTAAAACAGCAGATTCCTTAGCAACACGTCTTGCGATGCTGTGATGTTCTTCCTTATCGTATGATGGAGCCTTGCTCTGGGATGAAAGATAGGCTTTACGGCCTTCTTCAGCCTTTATCATAAGGTTTAATACGTTTTTAGCAGCTTTATCGACATCTGATTCTGAAACGGTTCCTGCCTTTACAGCCTCAACTAGTTCTTTATCACGAACTCCGTTTGATGCTGGCATTTCAAGGTCGAGACCGGTTCCAACGGAGCGAGTTTTTTCGTTCATTGCTCCCCAGTCTGTCATTACAAGACCATCATAACCCCAACGTGTTCTAAGTGTATCTGTTAAAAGATATTTATTCTCGCTTGAGTAGGTTCCGTTGATTCTGTTGTAGCTACACATGAGAGTCCATGGTTTTGATCTTTTTACAACAGTTTCAAAGGCTTGGAGATAGATTTCGTGAAGAGTTCTCTTAGACATATTTGCGCTGATTAAGAATCTTCTTGATTCTTGGTTATTAGCTGCAAAATGCTTGAGACTAACTCCAACACCCTTAGACTGAACTCCGTCAACAAAGCCTACACCAAGTTCTCCTGCGAGATATGGATCTTCTGAGTAATACTCAAAATTTCTACCGCAAAGTGGTGAACGCTTCATATTTATTCCTGGACCGAGAAGAACATGAACGTCTTCAGATTGACATTCGTCTCCCAGGGCTTCTCCGACGGATTTAATTAAATCTGGATCGAAGGATGATGCCATACAAGAAGCTGTTGGGAAGCAAATTGCCTGAACAGTTTCTTCTTTTCCTGTTTCTGGATTAAAGGCTGATTTTCTAAGTCCGTTTGGACCATCGGAAACAGTTACTTCTGAAACATCCTTTTCAGGATATGATTTGGTATGCCAAAAATCTCTTGCAGAAAGCAGAGATGCTTTCTCTTCAAGCGTTAAATTTGAAAGTATTTGATCTGCATTCTTCATATAGTTTGCAAGCTCCTTTCGTGTTTTGATTAACATTTAATTAGTAAATATCAAATTGTGCATCGTCTTTAATAAAGACTGGAATTGTATCAAGTGTAGCAACAGCAGTAACTGTCTGTCCGCCTTCATAGGTCTTTTTGGTTTTTGCTTCTGTCCATTTATGTCCTGCTGGAAGGTAGATAGAAGTCTCTGTTACATTTGAATCTGTTATTGGTTTTACGATTAAGTCTGGTCCGAAGAAGTATGCATCTTCAACTTCCCAAGCCTTCTTATCTTTTGGAACATCGAACCAGAGTGGTCTAATTACAGGCATTCCTTTTTCATGAGCTTCCTTCATGCATTCTCTGATGTATGGACGAAGCTTTTCACGAATATTCATGAATTGAACCATGATATTATAGATTTCTTCACCCCAGGTCCAAACCTCGTTATCCTGAGCAGAAGAGAAGAGACGTACATTATCTCTAAATTCCTGCTCACGCTCATAGTAAGGAGAACGCTCACCATGAAGTCTGAATACTGGGCAGAAAGCTCCCCATGCAAACCATCTTGCCATAAGTTCTTTGAATGCTGGGTCTTCGTTGTCTCCACCAAGGAAACCTCCGATATCTGATGTCCACCAAGGAATTCCTGCAAGTGCCATGCTAAGACCTGCCTGTACCTGTTGCTTCATTGATTTGAAGGAAGAGTGGATATCACCTGACCAGGTGAGAACACCATATTTCTGAGCGCCTGCCCATGCGGCACGTACAAGGTTAAGAATGTTTTCTTGTCCTTCCTTCTTCATTCCATCGTAGAAGCCCTTTGCATAGGTGAGTGGGTAGATGTTTGTACACTGAAGGGCAGTTCCCTTGTGGTATCTATATAAATCAAAGTCATAAGGTCCATATTCTGGCTCTGCTTCATCTAACCAGAAACAGTGAATTCCCTTATCATAGTAGTTTTCCTTACATTTATTCCATACATATTCTCTAGCGCCTGGATTTGTTGTGTCATAGAAGGTGGTGTTTCCCATCCAGGTCATATTGATTCCGAGACCTCTGTCGCAGCCGATTAAATAGCCCTTTGATGCCATTTCTCCAAAGCTTTCTGAGTTTGCATCGATTGTTGGCCAAACCGATACGACTGGTTCGATTCCCATTTCTTTAAGTTCTTTTATCATTTCATCTGGATTTGGCCACTCATGTGGGTCGAACTTAAAGTCTCCCTGGATTGTCCAATGGAAGAAGTCGATTACGATGGCATCGATTGGAAGACCGCGCTTTTTATATTCACGAGCAACATTTAAGAGCTCTTCCTGTGTGCGGTATCTTAACTTGCATTGCCAGAAACCGAGGCCAAACTCAGGCATCATTGGTACTGTACCAGTTGCCTTTGAATAGTTTTCTTCAATTTCCGCAGGAGTCTTACCTGTAGTGATAAAGTAATCAAGCTTCTTAGTTGAGCGAGCATACCATTCGGTTTTATTCCTGGCAAGAGTAACAGTTCCGATTGCTGGATTGTTCCAGAGGAAGCCGTATCCCCTGCTTGAAATCATAAATGGAACTGAAGATTGTGAATTTCTATGTGCGAGTTCAAGTACACAACCTTTTTTATCGAGGCAATCCTCCTGATACTGACCAAGTCCGAAAAGTTTTTCTCCTTCGAAGGCTTCGAAACGCATTGTCAATTCGTAGTCTGTGGTTCCCATAATTGGCTTTAAGTCTCTTGCGTCGATTCGAAGTGGTGTGCAGAATCTATCGATTCGATTACGGTTTCTCCAATATTCTCTTGTGAGAAGCTCATAATTATATTCATCATCTTTTGGTATATATCTTTCTGGGTCTTTTTCACGTGATGATTCTGAAAGACCAGTAGATTCTTCGTTTACAAGTTCAAAATCCTGTGTGTGGAATGGATTCTTTCTTGTACGCTTGTAATAAGAAATCATTCCTTCAGGATCGATAATAGCCATGAGAGAGTTGTTGGTTGCAATTACAACCTGTCCTTCCTGGGAGTGCTTAAGTCTTTCATCTGGAGTGTGATAGAAAGGCTCTGTCATGTCGACCTGGATGAACTTTACTTCTAATTCAACTTCTTCTGGTTGAATTGAGAGTGCCCAGTTTTCTTTATCTATTTCATTTTCTTTAGTCATTTGGAAACGAAAAGAATTTTTTCCCCAAGGGGTTAGATACATAGTAGAATTGCCTTCTTTCATAACGAGGCAGTTGTTAATTTTCTCGATTTGCATGGTTTGTAAACTCCGTTCTAAAATTTTCAAAAAAAGTGCTTGACATGAACAAAAAACGGTAGTAAGATGAAACTTGCACTATTGCGATTGATTGCCCATATTCCACTTAATTATATCATATTATATCTATAAAGGCAATGTAGGAAAAGCTATTTTTATGCTTTATACATTGTGTGTCCTTTGATGTGCAATCAATTATTCTTCACTATAATTTTGAAGGAAAATGTCTTCAATCGCAAAAAGACTTCTACAAACTTTTTAAGGAGTATATTACCCATGAAGAAGAATAGAATTCGTCCGATTCGCGTCGGAAAAGATGTAAGAATGACTTATTCCAATCAGGAAGAAGTACTTGAGATGCCTAACCTTATTGAGGTTCAGACAGGTTCCTACAAATGGTTCCTTGAGGAAGGTCTTAAAGAGGCTTTTGATGATATCTCACCAATCTCAGAACACACAAATGGCAGATTAAAACTCGAATTCGTAGATTTTAAGCTCTGCACAGACAAAATTAAGTACGATATTGATGCGTGCCGTGAGAGAGATGCTACTTACTCAGCACCATTGGAGGTAAAGGTCCGCCTTTATAACAATGAGACAGAGGAAATTAAGGAGCAGATCATTTTTATGGGAGATTTACCTCTCATGACTGAAACCGGTACATTCATCATGAATGGTGCTGAGCGTGTAATTGTAAGCCAGTTAGTTCGTTCTCCTGGTATTTATTTTACACTTGAGAGAGATAAGATTGGTAAAAAGCTCTTTATGACTCAGGTTATTCCTAACCGTGGAGCTTGGCTTGAGTACGAGACAGATTCAAATGATGTTTTCAGTGTTCGTGTTGATAGAAACAGAAAGGTGCCTATCACTGTTTTCCTTAGAGCAATGGGACTTGGAACAAACGAGAAGATCATTGAGATGTTTGGCGAAGAACCTAAGATTATGGAGAGTATCAAGAAGGATACTACTACAGATTATCAGTCAGGTCTTTTAGAACTCTACAGAAGACTTAGACCAGGTGAACCACTTTCAGTTGATAGTGCTGAAACCTTATTGAATAATATGTTCTTCGATGCTAAGAGATATGACTTAGCTAAGGTTGGAAGATATAAATATAATAAAAAGCTTCATCTTAAGAGAAGAATCGTTGGATTTAAACTTTTTGAGGATGTTGTATCACAGAATACAGGTGAGATTATCGCTGAGGCAGGAACTCTTGTTACAGAAGAACTTGCTGAATACATCCAGAATGAAGCGGTTGAAGAGGTTTATGTTGAGGTTGAAGAGAATGATGGAACAACAAGATGTGTTAAGGTTCTTTCAAACCTCATGGTAGATATTGAGCATTACCTTCCTAACCTCGATAAAGATAAGCTTGGTATTAAGGAGCAGGTTTACTATCCTATACTTAAGCAGATTTTGGATCAGGTTGAAGAAGAGGACTTAGATGATGAGGAAGTTGAGGAAGCAATTGAAGATAATATTGCTGAGCTCATTCCTAAGCATATCACTCTTAAGGATATTTTTGCTTCAGTTAACTATAACATCCATATTGAATATGGTGTTGGTTATCATGATGATATCGACCACCTCGGAAACAGACGTATTCGTGCGGTTGGAGAACTTCTTCAGAACCAGTATAGAATTGGTCTTTCAAGAATGGAACGTGTTGTTAGAGAGAGAATGTCAACTCAGGATCCTGCAACAATAACAGCACAGTCACTTATTAATATTAAGCCTATTACCTCGGCTATTAGAGAGTTCTTTGGTTCATCACAGCTTTCACAGTTCATGGATCAGAACAATCCTCTTTCCGAGCTTACACATAAGAGACGTCTTTCAGCACTTGGACCTGGTGGTCTTTCAAGAGATCGTGCCGGATTCGAAGTTCGAGACGTACACTACTCACATTACGGACGTATGTGCCCTGTAGAGACACCTGAAGGACCTAACATCGGTCTTATCAACTCTCTTGCATCATTTGCTCGTATTAATGAATACGGATTTATTGAGGCGCCATACCGTAAGGTGGATAAATCAGATCCTGATAATCCTCGTGTTACTGATGAGGTTGTTTATCTTCCTGCTGATGAAGAAGATAAGTACAGGGTTGCACAGGCGAACGAAAAACTTGATGAAGAAGGTCATTTCGTTCATAACAATGTTTCTGGTCGTTATAGAGAAGAAACAACACAGTTTAATAAAAAGAAGATTGACTTTATGGACGTTTCTCCACGAATGGTATTCTCAGTAGCTACAGCGATGATTCCATTCCTTGAGAATGACGATGCTAACCGTGCCCTCATGGGTTCTAACATGCAGCGTCAGGCGGTTCCACTTCTTGTTACTGAGGCTCCTCAGGTTGGTACAGGAATGGAAAGAAAGGCTGCTGTTGACTCAGGTAACTGCGTAGTTTGTACTGGTGATGGTGTTGTTAAGCGTTCTGCATCTAATGAGATTATTATTACTCAGGATGATGGAGAAGAAGTTCATTATAAAGTTGCTAAGTTCCGCAGAAGTAACCAGGGTACAAGTATTAACCAGAGACCTATTGTTTATAAGGGAGATAGAGTTAAGGCTGGACAGGTTATTGCTGATGGTCCTTGTACATGCTATGGAGAAATTGCTCTTGGTAAGAACCCTCTCATCGGATTCATGACTTGGGAAGGTTATAACTACGAGGATGCTGTTCTTCTTAGTGAAAGACTTGTTAAAGAAGATGTTTATACATCTGTTCATATTACTGAGCATACAGCTGATGCTAGAGATACTAAACTTGGTGTTGAAGAAATCACAAGAGACGTTCCTGGTGTTGGTGAAGAGGTGCTTAAGAACCTTGATGAAAACGGAATTATCCGTATCGGTGCTGAAGTTCGTGCCGGAGATATCCTTGTTGGTAAGGTTACACCTAAGGGTGAGACAGAGCTTACTGCTGAGGAAAGACTTCTTAGAGCAATCTTTGGTGAGAAGGCTAGAGAAGTTAGAGATAGTTCACTTAAGGTTCCTCATGGTGAATTTGGTATCGTTGTTGATGCTAAGGTATTCACACGTGAAAACGGAGATGAGCTTCCACCTGGAGTAAACATGAGCGTTAGAATTTATATTGCTCAGAAGCGTAAGATTCAGGTTGGAGATAAGATGGCTGGTCGTCATGGTAATAAGGGTGTCGTTTCAAGAGTACTTCCTGTTGAAGATATGCCTTTCCTTCCAAATGGTCGTCCTCTTGATATCGTGCTTAACCCACTTGGTGTGCCTTCACGTATGAACATTGGTCAGGTCCTTGAAACTCACCTTTCACTTGCTGCTAAGGTTCTTGGTTTCAATGTATCTACCCCAGTATTCAGTGGTGCAAACGAAAATGACATCATGGATACACTTGATTTAGCTAATGATTATGCAAACACTTCAATTGAAGAGTTTGAAGAGAAATATAAGGATGTTCTTCTTCCTGAGGTTATGCAGTATTTGATTGATCATCAGGATCATAAGAAGGAATGGGAAGGTGTTCCTATCCGTAGAGATGGTAAGGTTAGACTTCGTGATGGACGTACTGGTGAGTACTTCGATGGAGAAGTTACAATCGGATGCATGCATTACTTGAAACTCCACCACCTCGTTGATGATAAGATCCATGCTCGTTCAACAGGTCCTTACTCACTTGTTACCCAGCAGCCTTTAGGTGGTAAAGCTCAGTTCGGTGGCCAGCGTTTCGGAGAAATGGAAGTTTGGGCACTTGAGGCCTATGGTGCAGCTTATACACTTCAAGAAATACTTACAGTTAAGTCTGATGATATTGTCGGACGTGTTAAGACATATGAAGCAATTATAAAGGGTGAAAATATTTCCGATCCGGGAATTCCTGAGTCATTTAAGGTTCTCTTAAAAGAACTTCAGGCGCTTGCTCTTGATGTTACTGTTCTTGATGAGGATGGAAACGAAGTTAATATGTCTGAAGAAATTGATGAGCAAGAGCATGAAGATGCTAAGAATTTGATCGAGGAAGGTTTCTCTGTATTTGATAAGGGTGAAAGCTTTGAAGATGCAGGTTATGTTGAAGGAACTGCAGAAGAACTCGAGAAAAATGCTATGGATTCTCTTATGGATGAATTCTAAAAAGAACTGTTAATAACAGGTATACTCATTATAATAAATAATTTTGGAGGTTATAATGGCTGGATTAATTACAAACGAACAGAAAGCTATATCCTATGATGCAATTAAAATCGGGCTTGCCTCTCCTGAAAAAATCAGAGAGTGGTCAAGAGGTGAAGTTAAGAAGCCTGAAACCATTAACTACAGAACTCTTAAGCCTGAGAAGGACGGTCTTTTCTGTGAGAAGATTTTTGGACCTACTAAGGACTGGGAATGTCATTGTGGTAAATATAAAAAGATTAGATATAAGGGAATTGTCTGCGATAAATGTGGTGTTGAGGTAACTAAGTCAAGCGTTCGTCGTGAAAGAATGGGACATATTGAGCTTGCAGCACCAGTTTCACACATTTGGTATTTTAAGGGAATTCCTAGCCGTATGGGATTGATTCTTGATATCTCTCCTAAGAATCTTGAAAAAGTCCTTTACTTTGCTTCTTATATCGTACTTGAAGCACAGGAAGAAACAGGTCTTGTGCAGAAGCAGATTTTATCAGAGAATGAATATCAGGATTATAAGGAAAAGTATGGCGATGCCTTTACAGCCGGAATGGGTGCTGAGGCTATCCAGGAACTTTTGATGAGCATAGATCTTGATGAAGAGTCAGTTAAACTTAAGGGTGAGTTAAATGAATCTTCTGGACAGAAGAGAGCTCGTATTATCAAGAGACTTCAGGTTATTGAGTCATTCCGTGAGTCAGGAAACAAGCCTGAGTGGATGATTCTTACAGTTATCCCTGTAATTCCACCAGATATCAGACCTATGGTTCAGCTTGATGGTGGTAGATTTGCTACTTCTGATATGAATGATCTTTACAGAAGAATTATCAATAGAAATAATCGTCTTAAGAAGCTTTTAGAGCTTCCAGGACCAGATATTATTGTTAGAAACGAAAAGAGAATGCTTCAGGAAGCTGTTGATGCTCTTATCGATAATGGTAGACGTGGTCGTCCTGTTACAGGACCTGGTAATAGAGCACTTAAGTCTCTTTCAGACATGCTCAAAGGTAAGCAGGGACGTTTCCGTCAGAACCTTCTTGGTAAGCGTGTTGACTATTCAGGACGTTCAGTTATCGTCGTTGGACCTGAGCTAAAGATTTATCAGTGTGGTCTTCCTAAGGAAATGGCTATCGAGCTCTTTAAGCCATTCGTTATGAAGGAGCTTGTTCAGGACGGAACAGCTCATAATATTAAGGCTGCTAAGAAGATGGTAGAGAGACTTGAGCAGGAAGTT
>JAILNN010000015.1 GCA_024691565.1 Lachnospiraceae bacterium
GTATTCGCATAAAAATCTAATTTCTCAGAAAAAATCTTAACCAAATGAATAGGCAACACCATATAACTAATTCTAATTGTAGAAGCAAGGCTCTTTGTAAAAGTATTCATATAAATAATCTTTTCATGAATATCCATCGAGAATAGAGACGGCACAGGCCTACCATTCATTCTAAACTCACTATCATAATCATCCTCAATAATATATCTATCTTCTTTCTCCGCTGCCCACGAAAGCAACTCATATCTGCGTTTAACAGGCATAGTAATACCGGTAGGGAAATGATGAGAAGGTGTAACATGCACCACTTGGCTCTTGCTCTTCTCAAGTTCAACAACACTAAGTCCCTCATCATCAAGCGAAATCTGGCTTACCTCCATAGAATTCGCCTCCAAAATTTTCGTAAGTTTTTCATATCCAGGATTCTCAACCGCAAACCTTTTATCCCTGCCAACAAGCTGAAAAATCAATGTATAAAGGTACTCTGTTCCAGCACCAATAATAATCTGCTCCGGCAAAACATTAATATCTCTAAACTCACTCAAATACTCAGCAATAGCCTCTCTAAGCTCAATAACACCACCAACACTCGGATTCACCATCAAATCATTTTGTCTGTTCGACAACACATTTCTAGTAATTTTCGCCCACGTCGAAAAAGGAAAAGACGACGCCTCAGTTTGGTTACTAGTAAAGTCTGCAAAAAGCTCCTTACTCTTTGAAATTTCTTTCTTGTCAGCGCTGCTCTTCCCCTTCTTCTTTGCAGAATAAATATAGCTAGTCATACCCTCCAAATCAGAAACAAAAAATCCCTTTCTAGGGACCGAATAAATAAACCCCTCCGAAACAAGCTGATCATATGCATTCTCAATTGTAATGGTACTAATATTCAAATGTTTAGCAAAGCTTCTCTTAGAAGGCAATTGAAAATTCGCAGAAAGCCTCCCCTCAATAATATCCCTCTTCAAGCAACCATATAAATGTTCATACAATGTCTCCCCATCTAAATTATCAAAAGAATACGTAAGCATATCAGCCCTCCAAACTGACCATATCAATTTTTCTCAAACTGACTATTTATATATGGTCAACAATCATTATAATACATCTATACTCAAATAAAAAGAGTAATAATTTATAAACTCAAAAAAGGTTGGTTTTCTAATCAAATTAGGTTGGTTTTCTAATCAAATTAGGTTGGTTTTCTAATCAAAAAGAGTGTAAATTATGGAAAGTATGTTTGGAGGATATATTATGAAAAGATTATTGACAATTCAGGACATCTCATGTCTCGGAAAGTGCTCACTCACAGTTGCACTTCCACTTATCTCAGCAATGGGTGTAGAAGCTGTAATTTTACCAACAGCTGTACTCTCAACTCACACAATGTTTAAAAACTTCACAGTAAAAGATTTATCAGATCAAATCGTTCCAATCAAGGATCACTGGAAAAGTGAAAATGTAGAATTCGATGCAATCTACACAGGATACCTTGGAACTGAAGAAGAAATTGAGACAGTAAAAGATCTCATCAAAGACTTCAAAACTGAAAACAACTTAATCTTCGTGGATCCAGCAATGGGCGATAACGGTAAGCTTTATCCAGCATTCGATGAAGCATATGCTAAGAAGAATGCAACTCTCTGCGGTGTAGCTGACGTTATCGTACCAAATATCACAGAAGCTTGTTTCATGACGGATGCAGAATATAAAGAAAGCTATGATGAAGCATACATCAAAGATCTCTTAAAGAGACTTGCAGAACTCGGTTCAAAAACAGTAATCCTCACAGGTGTATCATTAAGCGAAGGAAAGACTGGCGTAATGGGACTCGATACTGTAAAGAATGAATTCTTCTCATACCAGAACAACAAGATTGATGCAGCATACCACGGAACTGGTGATGTATTCTCAAGCGTTGCAGTCGGAGCATTAATGAATGACTTAAGTTTCACAGATGCCCTCAAGGTAGCAGCAGACTACACAGCCGACACCATCAAGGTAACACTCGACAATCCAAAGAAGCCATGGTACGGTGTAGACTTCGAAGCAACAATTCCAGAATTAGTAGACACTTTAAGAAAATATAGATAATTGATTTTG
>JAILNN010000100.1 GCA_024691565.1 Lachnospiraceae bacterium
CAGTTACAGCAAAAAGAACCCAAAGAGATGGGAGTCCAATCGAGCCACCAACAACATGAGGATAAATCAAATTACCTTCAATCTGCTGTAATACAAAGAAAATAATGATAAAGTATAGCGCCTTCCAAGGACTAACCAACACTATAAGAAATGCTCCAATAGCCATTCCGATAAATGCACCAAAAATAGGAATCAATGCAGTTACTGTGATAATTACACTTACCAAAAGTGAATATGGAATCTTGAAAATAAGTAATGTAATAAAGAACATTGTTCCTAAAATACACGCCTCAATACACTGTCCAGAAATAAAGTTTGAAAAAACTCTGGCTGAAAGACGACCAATATAAACAATTTTATCAGCCTTCTCTTCTTTAAACAAAGCGTAAATAACTTGCTTAGCCTGAGATGCAAACTTTTCCTTCTGAAGCACAATATAAATCGAGAAAATAAAGGCAATAAGCACATTTGTAATGCCGCCTGCAAAACCTAATATTCCTCCTGCAACTCCTGAGACAACACCTGCACCAGTGTTAAAGAACGAACTTCCATATTTCTTAGCAAAATTGATTATTTCTTCCTGAAGTTCATCACCATCGATATTAAACTCTGTAATTATCTGATTAATAATAGGCGTCTCATTTGTAAACTTAACAGCCTTAGCATAGAGCGAATCTACCATCTTAGGAAGCTTCTGAACAATCTGCGACAGAGCATCCACAACTTGAGGGATAACAACCCCTAAAACAAGTCCCATAACAGCAAAGATAAGTAGTAAAGTGATAATATATGAAACACCTCTTCTATACTTATCAAACTTACGATTATTAGGCAAAAGATGTGCCTCAACAAATCTCAATGGTACAATCGTAACAAATGCGATTGCACCACCAAGAGCTAGTGGATAACACACACTCAAAATCGTCTTCACAAAATTAAGACAAGCAGCAAAATTTCTCACAATGCCATATAGTGCAAATGAGGCAAACATTAAAATAACCAGCCTCTTAAAAGTAATCTCTTCTTTCATATAATCTCTCCTTCAATAATTTACCAATCCCACGAAATCATAGAATACATAAATGTTACCATCTGCCAAAGTAAATATCAACAACTTTTTATCCTTGTAAATCACCTATTTCATCTGTCACAAATAACATTTCTACTTTGCATTTCCCACATCTATTGGTATAATGAACCCACTAACATATTTCAAAGAAAGGACATAAATATGAAAGCAACATTTTCAACTTACCTGGATAGTCTTATTCCAAGCTTGAAAGACTTGCTCGCTGAGCTTTCTAAAAGCTTTGACTACGTAAGCATTCTTTCGACAGATTCTCCAGGTTTTAGAGTATCTATTTCAAATAATCAAAAAGCCGTTGCTGGTAAAAATATGACTACCGAGCGCGGAACTGTTATCCGAGTTTATAAGGATAAGCTATATAGCGAGGTTGCCCTCTCTGAAATCGACGTAAATAACGTAAAGGGCGAAGCTGAAAGAATCAAATCAATTCTCGATAATCAATTTGATTTACTAAAAGAAACTTCTTCTAAAGTTTATGAAACAGAAATTCTTAAAGATGAACCTCTTACTCTTTTTAAAGAAAAAGAAACTGAAGAGCTTCCAGAAGCTGCAGATTTAGAGGCTTTAACAGAAAAGTTTGATATCCTTTGCAAAGAAGGAATGAAGACCATTCCTGGCGCCCTAAATGTTATTGTTACAGGAATTTCAACTCATATAAGCAAGGTATTTTTGTCAAAGAATCGTGATTTGAGACAGTCCTATGTTTATACAGAGGGAAGTATTGCTGCATACGCAAGAAATGAAGCTGGTGAAACAAAGATTTATCATGAAGGAGTTTCTGGTTGCGGAGGCCCTGAAATCTTCGAAGGCCTAAGTGATGTTGTTAAAAAAGCTGGAAAAGTTGTTTCAGACTTGCTTTCATCAGAACATATCACTCCGGGCGAATATGAAATTATCACATCACCAGAAGTAACCGGACTAATTGCTCATGAAGCCTTTGGACATGGTGTGGAAATGGATATGTTCGTAAAGGAGCGTGCTCTAGGTGCCCAGTATATCAATAAACGCGTTGGTTCAGACTTAGTAACCATGCATGAAGGTGCTCTTACAGACGAGAGTGTAACTGCCTATGTTTTCGATGATGAAGGCGTGCTTGCAGGCGACACCATTGAAATTGAAAAAGGTATTTTAAAGACTGGAATTTGCGATTCCTTGAGCGCACTTCGCCTTAATACAAATCCAACTGGAAATGGAAAGAGAGAAAGTTTCTCACATAAGGTATATACACGAATGACAAATACGACCTTCGATTCAGGCAAAGATACATTGGAAGACATGATTGCCTCAGTTAAGAAGGGATACTTATTAGAGGGAATGCAGAGCGGAATGGAAGATCCTAAACATTGGGGAATTCAATGCATAATTTCACGCGGACACGAAATTATTGATGGTGCTCTCACAGGTAAGGTTGTCTCCCCAGTTGTTATGACGGGCTATGTTCCAGACCTTCTTGGAAATATTTCAATGGCTAGCAAAGACCGCGAAGTCTTCGGAAATGGTGCCTGTGGAAAGGGTCATAAAGAATGGGTTAAAGTTGCAGACGGCGGCCCATACTTAAAAACAATTGCTAGACTCGGTTAATACAGAAAGGAAAAAAAGCAATGACTTTTGATCTTATAAAGAATAAGCTCGATGTCCTTGATTGTGACGCATTCGAACTTACCGAAACGGTTACTCGTGGCTATGAATTCTATTTTATTAGACATAACCTCGACCAAAACCGATATACAGAAATTAAAAGCTATACAGTTAATATTTATAAAAAGACAAAGGATGACAATGGGGAATATCTTGGAAAAGCAAGTGCTGAGCTCTACCCAACCTACTCTGAAGAAGATGTTGATAAGGTACTTTCTGACCTTCTCTTCCAGGCAACTCTAATCAAAAATCCTGTATTCTCATTAAATGATAAGCCACTTGAAGAGGTTTCAAGAATCAACCCTTCAGACTTAAAAGAGCTTTCAAGAGCCTTTATCGAAATGACAAATGAAGTCACAGAAACCGAAAATAAGGATATGAATTCTTATGAAATCTTCGTTAAGGATATTGAAAAACATTTCATCAATTCTAATGGCGTTGAATACATTAGAAACTATCCAGCCTGCGTCTTCGAATATGTTGTAAATGCGCGTAAAGATGGCCATGAAGTCGAGCTCTACAGAATTGGTGACTATGGTTCATGTAAAAAGGCAGAGCTTAAAAAGGAAATTGAGGACACCCTTCAATTTGCTGAGGACCGCTTGGTTGCTCTTCCTACGCCAAAGCTCACAGACATTCCGGTAGTCCTTTCAACTGATGTTCAGGTTGAAATTTATAACTACTTCAAGGAGCATATGAATGCCCAATATAAGGTTATGAATATTTCTGACTGGGAATTAAACAAGCCAATTTGCGACGCCTTTGAAGGGGACCGCGTCACTCTTGAAGCTGTAAAATACCTTCCAGACTCATCCTATAATTTTGATGTGGATACTGAAGGTGCCTTTATTAATGACCGCTTCCTCTTAAAAGATGGGGTTCCACAGGCATTCTATGGTTCTAAACAGTTCTCTGATTATTTGGAAATTGAAAATAGTTCAAATGTTTATAATGTAATTGTAACTGGCGGAAGCAAGTCTGAAGACGAGCTTAAGCAGGGTGATTACCTTGAAATTGTTGAATTCTCCGACTTCCAGGTAAGCGCAATTGGCGGAGATATTGCTGGAGAAATAAGACTTGGTTACCTCCATAAGGATGGTAAAACCACGATAGTTACTGGTGGTTCAGTTTCAGGAAACATGGTTGACGCCGCAAAGAAAATGGAATTCTCAAAAGAGCAAACCCAATATAATAACTTTAAAATTCCATCAATAACAAAACTGTATGGCACAACAATTACCGGAGTCGCAGAGTAGAGGCTCCTACAAAGGACTTTCCAACTGGCAAGCCACATAAAAAAGTCAAGACTCGCTCGCGAGTCTTGCGCGCCGGATTCGGGTCTGCTTTAGCAGACTCACTTCCTATTCGAATCCGTGCGCATCCCGCGGAGCGTTTTAACTCAGTCGGCGCTTGTACCCCGACTGAGTTAAAAAATAACCAAAAAAAGACCTCGAAATTCTAGTCAAACTAGAACCCTCGAGGTCTTACTGTTTTCCAAATTCGCCCTTTAAACTCGACCAAAAAACTCAATCACATTCATCTTTTAATCTCATCAAAAAACAAACCAAACTCAACCAAAAATCGCACTTCTACTTCCTCTGCTTCCCTCTCTTATCCTGATACATCTTAACATCAGACTGCTTAAGAGCATATTCAAAATCAAACTCTTCAGAGCTAAGCACACAAACTCCAATACTTACAGAAACAGAATATGGTTGCTCTAACTTTTTGTTATACGTATCCAAAAATTCAAGGATTGAACTTTTTAAAACTTCAACCATATCAGGATTATCCACAGCAGCAAAAACAACAAATTCATCTCCACCGAATCGTCCACTAATCATTTTATTGTATGTAAAATGATCACGATTAGATCTCAAATACTTGATAGATTTCGCAATTGTTTTAAGTGATGCATCTCCAATCTCATGGCCGAATCTATGATTCATCTTCTTCAAACCATCCATATCAATAGAGGCAACAATATAATACTTAGAACTACCATTATCGTAAACCTCGTCGATACAATCATAAAAACCAGTACGGTTATAGAGGTCTGTAAGGTAGTCTCTCTTCGCCATTCTATCGACTCTACCCATGGTATAGTTAAGATTATTAACAACGCAGTAAGTACCAAAAATATGATTCAAATTCTGAACATAATTAATAAGCTTCATATACTGTGCATTATAAACCCTTGGATAAAAACAAATATATCCAATCATATTAGAATAAAAATTAAGGGAAGCAAAAATAATAGGATTATTTCTCTCTATAATCTCATCAAGATTAGGCATTATTTCCCTTTTTTTCATTTTTATAGGATATTTTTTCAAATCATAATCACTTTGGAAAATAACCAAAACATCATCATCTAACGACACATTACTATCAAGTTTTGTATGATTGATAGTTTCATCAAAATAATTTTCATTCAAAATAACTGCAGCATCTGTAAAGAAATTATGATTCATTACTTCCGGAAGTTTATTCACACTCGGAACATTCATCATAACCTCAAATATCTCGTTAAAACTCTTAGAATCATCATAAATATAATTCTTTCCGTCGATTGCTTCATTAAACATTTCGCTCAAATACTTAATGTTATATTCAGAAGAGCAACCACAAGAATTTCCTTCAAATAATTCAAAACCAGAAACAAATTTATTCTCTATCTCTTCGCCTTTAAATACCTTCTTCAACGAATTAACGATATTATCTGTCATATCATGGATACTGCAACCACTAGTTGTAATTGTTGGAACATTAAGCATACTTTCAATTGTTTTATCAAATCCGGTAACGATTACTTCCTCAGGAACTTTAATTCCCTTCTTTTCAAACTCCTTAACCAAAGTAATTGCCATAATATCATTTGCACAAATAATCGCTTCTGGAAGCTTATCCTTAGCAATCATTTGCTTTGCAACCTCAATAGTTGGTAACTTCCAATAATCACCATAATAGAGCTGATTATCGTCTTCAAAATCGATATTATACTCCGCGATAACCTTTCTAAATCTCTCGATTCTTTCCTCGGAGTGCACCTCACCTTTAGGACCAGCAACAAAGGCTAAATCTCTACAACCATGCTTTTCAATAACATGTCTAGTAACCTTATCAATTCCATCGGTATAATCAAAAAGGAAATTTACTGCATTCTCTTTTTCCAAACCAATACTAAAAACAGGCTTACCTTCTCTATTTGCTCTCTCAATAATATCATCCACCAATTTTTGGTCGTTAATAATTTCAGAGAAAACAATAACCGCATCAATAATATCATAGTCCATCAAAGTAAATACAGCCTTATCACCCTCCTCAGGAAGCAGATTCCAAAACAAATCCGAACAAGTCTGATACACAAAAAGTCGATATCCCGCTTTAACAACTCTTTCGTTTAATGCCTGTATAAATTGAAAATTTCTTTCATCTTCCACTCTAGCCATACAAAGCGCAATAACTGGATATCCTTTATACATAAAACCTCCTAACTATTGATTTCATAAATCAATAAGCTAACTTTCCCTCTACAAATTTAAGAAATATCTGTAATTTCATATCACATATTTCCAAAAAATTTATCTTTAACTAACCCAAAACATTCTCTAAAAATATTGTTAGGAAGATAAATAACATCAGTAAATGAAGAAATACCACTAACTCTTCCTAACCCCTGTTTCTTAGCGATTCCTTTCGCTCTACACATATGAAAATTCGATGTGACAATTCCAAGCTTATTTGAATCAAAATCATATGATTCTTCTTCCAAAATCTTCTTACTAAACTTTAAATTTTCAATCGTATTTGTAGACTTATCTTCCAAAATAATTCTATCAGAAGAAACTCCCTTGTCTTCCAAATACTCCTTCATAACCTCTGCTTCGCTTGCAGGTTCATTATAACCTTGTCCTCCCGAGACAATACATAAACACTCTGGATTATCCTTCAAATATTCAGCCGCTGTGTCGAGTCGCCCTCTAAGAACCTTTCTCGGGCCATCCTCACTAACCTGTGCACCAAGAACAATTATATAATCCAGCTTTTTATTTCCTCTGCTATTAAAATTTTTCCCAATCCCAAACAAACAGACTATTATTATTATAATTCCTATTGCCAAAAATATAAAGAAAAATATTTTAAATATTACAGGAATTTTTTCATATAAATTATGTAACTTCATGAAAAGAAGTACTGAAAAAAATATTCCAAGCACTTCCCAAATTAGCCAGAACCTACTTCCACTCCCTAAACTCAAGATTAGAAGCCCATAAAGCACTGACGCTAAGGCACAAATAAAAAATATAACTGAGATTATTGTATCCCTCATATAAACCTCTCAAATCTCATCCCACAATATGAAAATTCACAAAAAATTTTCATATGCATTTTCACAATTTCAACTTCTAATTTCCAAATGTAATTCCCATAATTTCACAAGCTCTGGCACCGATAACAAGCGTATTTTCAAATACAGCTGGTGATGCTTCCATGTTTCCGCCAGAAACATTTAATTTCTGAACAACACGTCCATTTTTTCCATTCATGACAAACATGTTTCCGCCACTTGTAAAATAAATAACTCTTCCATTTCCATTTGAATTGTAAACACAAACTGGAGATGACCAAGTGTATTCGCTATCATTCTCCCACTTAACCTGACCAGTGGCCTTATCAATACAAGCACAAACTCCGTAAGCTGTACCACCAGTTCTTGAAACAGTAACATAAATATTATCAATTAACTGTCCCTTACCAACTGCAATTGTAGACTGAACTCCACCAGAAACATCCTTAATAGTCGAGCATTCATAATCTTTATGCCAAATGATTTCACCCGTCTCTGCATCAATCTTCCAAATAGGAATGTCAACCGTAGATGTACTTCTCCAGCCATAATGGAAGGAAGTACTAATATATAAATATAGCTTCCTATTCTCAACCGAAAGAACAGGTGTTGAATTAGTATCATCCAAAATATCCTGAACCCACATGAGGTTAAGCGTATTCAGATTCAGACACATCAAATGTCCACCGTTATCAGCAATATAGAGATAACCTCCATACGTCGCAGCGCTATCTTCCATACCCAGCCAATAAGATGCTGTAGATGATCTCTTTCCAGAATATCTCCACTTAGTAACCTCAGGATCAATTGACAATCTGCCACGTCTTACATTATATTTCGTATTCAATTTAATTAAGTATAGCACTCCGTTTTCGCCCGGATAAATCAAAGTATCAGTTTCCGCATCGACGAGGGCCGATGAATCAAAGAATGGCAAATTTCTAAGTGCAAAAGAATCTCCATCTCCAAATTCATAAAGAATCTTGCAATCAACCAAACTAATAATAAATGCATGTGCATTTCCAGCCTCACCATTATATCCAGCACCCACATACATAATTGGATATCCTCTAGGGTCAAGCGCTCCAGCGCCCTTAAATACATAACCCAAATGAAGAGTGTCTCTTGTTTCCTCACCAGTCTCCAAATCAAGGAAATAAATATTTCCATCCATACATGCATATATTACTTCAACAAGGCCCTGCTTTTCCTTTGCCCAATCATGCATATTCATAATTTGCTTTGTTTCCTCTGGCCATCTAACAATAAGTGGCTGACCAGTCCATCCGCTACCGCTCCAATATGCTCCGTTTGCGGTCATACTTCCAGTATGCTTAGACCATGTTTTCTTAAGTTTTCCATCAAGGTGCTGCCTTCCATAAACCGGATCACTTCTAAAATTATTACCTCTGAAAGTAACAATACCCTCAATACTAGAGTACTTCTTAGCAGAACCAAATCTAATCTTTTCCTTCCAAGATTTAGTCTTGTTTTCCTCTCTAATATCAGCCTCAGAAATTATCTGACCATTTCTTTCGATTGCAGTTGAAGCAATCATATTTGAAGGCTTTGTAGAATCAACATAATGAGGTCTAAAGGAAATTTTTCCAGAAGTAGCTTCTTCACCTTCTTCACTTCCTTCTCCCTCTGCAGCTTCAGAGTCACCTGCTTCTTCACCTGCTTCCTCAGCCGATGAGTCAATATCTGCAGAATCCTCTGTACTACTTGCAGAATCTACAGTGTCACCTGCAGAACCCTCCTCAACATTCTCATTCGAAGTATCAGTATTCACAAGCGGCATTGAACATCCTGAAAATCCAACAATTACCATACAAAAAACTATTATGTATGCGCCCATCTTCATACCTTTCTTAAATCTTCTAAGCGCTTCATAAAAAGAAAACATTTAAAAACCTCCTACCTTTTATAAATATAAATCTCAACCTGAGACTAAGTCTCAAATTGAAATATTATCAACTAACTTTAATAACTCATCAATATGCTCCTTAGAATGCTTAATTCTTAATTCTCCTAATTCTGAATTTTTCAAATCAGAACTAATTACAATAAATAAAAATCTCACACAAGCTAAGAGCTTGATTTTATTTAAAATACTCTCTTTTTCTTCCTCAGATTTTTCACTCATTCCAAAATAATATTCCAAAACAAGCTCCCAAATTTTATCTGCAGTTTCCTGAGAAATTCCAAGGAAATTCATTGTATTATCCTTCTCATCTTCTCCAAAAGCTATATATGTAACATATAATCCCTGCAATTCAAAAAGAGGATTACCCGCACAAATTGTATCCATATCAATAAGCATTGGTTCATTATCAACCATCATAACATTTTTCATCTGAACATCGCCATGAATCATATGATAATCATCTTCAGCCTTTGAAATAATACTCATCAAACCAGTATATTCATCATCACTAAGATAATCCTTAATAGTCTTCAAATAATCGATAAATACGCTTCTTGCAGAAGGAAGCTCATCTTCTTCTACTTCCGTAGAGTGCACTATCTTTAAAAGCTCAACATACTTCTTAACAAGCTCCTCCAAAGGAATTTCTCCCTCAATTACCAGGTCATTAAAACTCTTGGCATTCAAAAGTTCAAACACCGAACCATAGTCCTCTCCGACCTTAACAATATCGTAGGAAATGGCAGTTGGAATGCCCTTAATAAAAGCCTTCTTTGCCATCTTCTGCTCATTTAAAATCATCGGAATACTGTCCTGTCCATGATATACCTTGATTATTGTATCCTCATCAATTCGGTAAACTGTTCCAAAAAATCCCTTACCAATAACCTTGCATCCATCAACAGAAACCTCTCTATATGCCTTCTTAACAGTCAAAATTTCAGTAAATCCAGTAACATCAAAAATATCATAAACATCCCTGGAAACATTCTCAATTGTAATCGTCTTTTTGCACTTCTTTTGAAGCTTAAGTAAAACCCTAAGTCCCGCACTGGAAATATAAGAGAGCTTAGTCGCATCAATCGTCAATCCAGAATCTAAACATCCTTCGACCTTATCAAAAATTTCCTTTTCAACTTCGATAGCATTATTAGAATTAATACTACCATCAAGAGTAATCAAATGCTTATCACTATCAAATTCAATTTTCAAAAACATCACCTCTTTTCGGAAAAACATATGGATTAATTATACCACATAATATGCGTATATGATATATTCTTATTGAATTTAATCGCTTTTTTTACTATAATTTATTTTAATTATTTATACCCACCAAATAAAGACGTGGGCATCCACACTGAAAATAGGAGGGACATCTAATGAAATACGGACTTGTAATGGAAGGTGGTGCCATGCGAGGAATGTTTACAGCTGGTGTTACCGATGTTTTAATGGAAAACAACATTGAATTTGACGGGGCAATCGGGGTATCTGCCGGAGCAACCTTTGGTTGCAACTTTAAATCTAAGCAGCCAGGCCGCGCAATCAGATATTGCAAACGATTTGCTGACGATAAAAGATTCTGCTCAGTAACTTCACTCATAAAAACTGGTGATATGTTTGGAGTAGATTTTTGCTACCATGAAATTCCACAAAAACTTGATGCATTTGATTATAAAACCTATCGCGAAAACAAAATGCCGTTCTACATGGTAATGACAGATATTAAAACTGGGAAACCAGTCTATGTTAATGTAAGAAACTGCGATGGCGAAAACATTAAATATATGCAGGCTTCAGCGTCGATGCCACTCGCATCACAGCCTGTTAAAATCAAAGGTAATGAATACTTGGACGGTGGAGTAACAGATTCAATTCCACTTAGATTTATGGAAAGAGAAGGCTATGGTAAAAACGTGGTTGTACTCACCCAGCCAAAGGGCTATAAAAAAGCTCCTTCTAAACTTATGAAGGTAATTTCTCTTTACTTCCACAAATATCCAAACCTTGTTAAGGCAATGAAACGCCGCCATCTAATGTATAACAATGAAACCAAATATGTTTCACACCGTGAAAAAGAAGGACGGGCATTTGTAATTCAGCCAAAAGAAAAGCTTCCAACAGGAAGAGTCGAGCACGACCCAGCCCTCTTAGAAGCTGCTTATAATGAAGGACGACGAGCCGCCGAGGAGCGTCTCGAAGCCCTAAAAAAATTTATTGGGAAATAAAATTCTCGAAGCGTCCATTGACGACCTTCGCTAAATCCTCAGGCGAAAGGATGATCTGCTCACCCTTTCGACCTGCGGAAATAATAATCTTTTCTTTCTGAAGTGCGCCCTCGTAAATAATCGTAGGGTAATTTTTTTTCATTCCAATTGAAGTTGTACCCCCGCGAATATAACCAGTAACCTTAGTAATATCCTTAACAGGGATTAATTCAATTGACTTCTCACCAACAATCTTTGCACATTTCTTAAAATCAAGTTCCTTATCAACTGGCAAAACAAAGACATAATACGCGCCAGATTTTCCAACAGAAACCAGTGTTTTATACGACTCATCGTAGGCCTGATTATTCATATCAGCCACCTGAATTCCATCAATAAATTCATCACACTCATACATGTTCATCTCATATTTAATCTTAGCCTTATCTAAAATTCTCATCGCATTAGTCTTAACTTCCTTACCCATTTGCGACCTCCTTTTTTATAAAAATCTAGAATTTCAATTTTCAAATCAGTTTCCCACCGAAAAGTTTCTCAAAATACAAATCAGTTTCCCACCAAAAAACTTCCCCAAAACGTAAAAACCACACTCTACATCACTTACTCTCCGCCAAAATCCTAGAATTCAAATCTTCTAAATATTCCCATCTCTCCATCTTAAATTCAAGTTCACTTTCAAGTTCTTCCTTTTCTTTTGACAAAGAATTTAGTTTCACAAAATCCGAAGAATTCTTCAAAATCTCATCATCAATTTCTGAAATTCTATCCTCAATTTTTGCAATATCAGCCTCAATAGTTTCATACTCTTTTTCTTCTTTATAGGTCATTTTTAACTTCGCTGCATGCGGCGTCCTTCCGCCCTTTGAAGCCTTTTTATCACCCGAATTTTTCTCGGGATTTTCACTAGAATTCTTCCCAGAATTTCCATCTAAATTTGACAAATCATAGGTCGAATTTCCAGTTAAAGATTGCTCACTTTTTCCGTCTCTTTTTAACTTCATTCGGTAGTCAGAATATCCACCCTCATACTGACATACAAATCCATCTTCCTCAAAAGCAAAAATTCTTCTAACAACTCTATCAAGGAAATATCTATCATGGGAAACAACAATAACAATTCCCTCGAAACTATCCAAATAATCTTCCAACACATTTAAGGTTGCGATGTCCAGGTCATTTGTCGGCTCATCGAAGATGAGAACATTCGGAGCCTCCATCAAAATCCTAAGCAAGTGAAGTCTTCTTCTTTCACCACCTGAAAGCTTTTCAATCGGAGAGTAACTAGTCGCATCATTAAAAAGAAAACTCTCCATCATCTTGCTCGCGCTAACTGTTCCATCAGACGTCTCTATCCTCTCTCCACCTTCACGAACATAGTCAATAGCCCTCATAGAAAAATCCATATCCTCATTTTCCTGAGAAAAATATCCAATTTTAACTGTTTGACCAATCTCAATTTCACCTTCGTCAGGCTTAACAAGACCGGCAATAATCTTCATCAAAGTGGACTTACCGCATCCATTTGGTCCGATAAAACCAACCCTGTCATTTTGCAAAAAATAATATGTAAAATCCTTAAAAAGAATCTTTCTACCGTCATTATTTTCATATGACTTAGAAATAGAATTAAGTTCAATAGTCTTTTTTCCTAGCCTTGTTGATCCACTACTTATTGAAACTGTCTGTGTAATCTCAACATCCTTCGTATCTCTAAGCGCTTCATACCTTGCAATATGCGCCTTCTGCTTTGTGGAACGAGCTCTCGCGCCCCTCATCATCCACTGAATTTCCTTGCGGAGAATATTCTTCCTCTTCGCCTGAGAAGCAAGCTGCATCTCTTCTCTCTCAGCCTTTCTTTCAATGAATCCAAGGTAATTGCAATCATATTCATATAGATTTGCTTTATCAATTTCAACAATATGATTAGTCACACTATCCAAAAAATATCTATCATGGGTAACCATAATTATTGCATTTTTCGTTCTGATTAAAAACTCTTCAAGCCACGAAGACATCGCACTATCCAAGTGGTTTGTAGGCTCATCTAACACAAAAACATCCGCCGGAGTAAGAATGGTTTTAACGAGTGCAACCCTCTTCTTCTGTCCGCCGGATAATTCCTTTATGCTTTGATTAAAATCAGAAATGCCAAGCTGTAATAAATACTTCTTGGCTTCTGATTTCTCCGTCTCTAAATTATATATATTCTTCTCTTCAAAAAACTCTTCTGGAACCGCCGAATCAAGGACTGTCTTATCCTCTGAAAAGTCTGGCGTCTGTGGCAGATATGCAAGTTTAAGATTTCTTCTCATCACAATAGAACCAGCATCCACCTCCTCAATTCCTGCAATAATCTTTAAAAGTGTTGATTTTCCAGTTCCATTAACACCAATAATTCCAATCTTCTGTCCCTCCGCAAGAGACATTGAAACATTATCCAAAAGTAATTTGTCGTGATATGCAAAAGAAATATTCTCTGCCGTAATTAAATTCATTTTAATCTATGCTCCTAAACTATTTTTAGATTATATTGAAAAACCTTAAACCAAGCGTTATAACAAAAACAATAACCATGAAAAGTGGAATTCCCTTAACATATACCCTAATATCAGCGCTACTCATGGTCATATGGAAAAACATTGAAACTCCAATATATCCAATAATGATTTTAAGCCATAAATAACTTTCTGGCAAAAGTTTTATTCCATTATAACACCCAACAAGCACTGCCGCTCCAATAAACATCGGTGCAGAAGAAATGAAAATATTTTGAATCGCCACCAAAAAAACATTCCCTCGATTTTCAAAGTTTACATGTCCAAGAGAATTTCCCTCCCTCTTAAAAAGGGCAATTTCCTTAACCTTTGCACCTGTAATAATCGCCAAAAAGGCATGAGCCGACTCATGCAGCATCACACCTGGGAAAAATACATAGTTTACAAGAGCCTGTGCAACCTGTGGAGCAAGTGCCATTCCAATAATGGTTGCAAGCGCCTCTGAAAATAAACTAATAAGGTATCCCACCACAATAATTGCAAAAGGAAGCACAATCGCAACAAACAATGCAAATAGCGGTGGAATACTATATATTTTATTGTATAATTCAACAACATCTGACCAGTGAATAACCATCTTTCACTCCATTATAATCACTTAAAATTTTTCAAATTCTATCATCCATTATTTTCAGGCTTGAGCACTCTCTCAGCAGGAGCCACTGCCTTTGGTGCCTTTTGTGCCGCCGTACGTGAAATCTTCTTAGGTACCTTCTCAGCAGCCTTATTCATCTCCATGATATTCTTGCCAACATACTTAGGAGCCCATACCTTCTCAATATCATTTGCAAGGAACTTAAGACAATTATCACTAAAGTTACCCTTCTTAAGATACTTTGAGAACTCCTTCTTGAAGGAATCTGAATTTGCAAGTTCCTTCTTCATCTTGTTAAACATCTGCTCACGAGTCTCATAGTTTGGTTCCTTGGTAATCATATTAATATTAGCTCGATACTTATCTTCCTTCTGCTCTTCCATAATAATAATCTGATTCAAAACAATTGCTGCCATATGGATTCTCATTTCTTCTAACTCATCCTTAGTAGGCTTCTGATTCTTCTTTTTATCTGCCATATTAAGAATTTCCTGAGCATCCTTATTAGCATGGTTTGCCATATCAGTATAGAATCCACCTAACGTTCCAGCAACATACTTAATTCTACCAAGTTTTCCCCAAGCGTCCTTTTCAATCTTCATCTTATCGGTAAATGTATTCTGTGATAACTTACCTGCCATCACCTTTTTATAAACCTGCCAGCTTTCAAGCTTCTCACGCAAGGTGTTATTAGCAACATTAACACTATCTACACTGTACTGTCTCTTAACAGGGAAGAGTAACTCCTGAGTAATCTCAAAAAGAATTCTCAACTTATTAACATCCTCAATCGTCTCATCAGGAGCAAGTGTAGCAAGATTCCGACTAACCATCTCTGCCTTTTCTTCAGCTGCAGAATGTCTATCAAGAATTTTTATATTATACTGCTCAATATCACTGCAAATTGCCTCTTCCTCAGCAATAAGCTCCTCTGTATATCCATTACCACTTTCAAAATCACTTTTACCACTTGCAAAATCCTGCTGAATCTTCATGGTCTTATCTCTAAGCTTTGTCAAACGCTTTTTAAGACTCTCAATCATTTCCTTATCAGGATCACCCTCTGCAAGCATCTCTAACTGACTTTTATGTCTATCAGTATCAAATACTGCTAATGCCTTCTTAAAACCATTACTCTCAGAATAAGCCTTATTAAAGATCTTCTGGTTAGCATCAAAATCATCACCAAGTTCAACATCATAAAAACGCATGAAGGTTTTCATCATTGCATTATACTGCTCACGGAACATCTTCTCTTCACGCTCAAGTTTAAATGGATCGCTTTTAGCCATCTCTTTAAACTCTCTACTCTTCATGATGGTATCAACTTTATCCTTGGTAACAAATTTATAACTATGTTCAGCGAAAATGCTATCAATCAAGGCAAGATAAAGGAGGCTATTATCCCACTCATTTTCTCTCCTTCTCTCATACTCATCCTTAATACGGTTATTCTCGACAATAATGCCAACAAGCATCACACCCTTAAGAATCTTTTCCATCTCACGTCGTTTGTCTTCATCTTCAATCTCCTTAAGAATACGCTCTGCGTCCTTCTTCTCAGCCTTAGCATAATTCATCTGATTCTCAACAAGCGCAATTTCCTTCTGAATATTTTCAACTGCTGGATTAACCTTATTTGTGTCACTTCCATCTTCTTCTGCCAAGTTAATCTCGTAATCCAAATTACTTCTTAATCTTCCAAGTCTGTCCTCAAGACTATTTATATGGTCCTCCATCGCTGCAATAAAGTCTTTTTGCTCTGAATTTTTATTACCTGCCATAATTATTGCCTCCATTTTTCATATATATTATAAAAACAATTTGCTTCTCTAACTCTACAACAAGTATTTTATAACAATGGCTATAACAAAAGTGTAACAAACAAAGCACGTAATTTTACCCGGTTTAAGCTTCTAATCCGACTGGGTTAAATCTTCTTTCTCTCCTGTTTTTCAACAAAATTTTTGAAAATAATATGAGTTACTTTTTCGATAACTGCAATGAAAATCATATAAACAATAAGCATAAAAACTAACGGTGTAGCTGAACTAAGAGTACCATATCTTATAGACAAAACAATTCTAATAAGTTCAGGACTTGCCGCAAATGCAACTGCAGCAATATACTTTATATTTACAATGATTTTTTCGGCATATGCCCTAATCATTCTTCTTCCTTCTTCATCACTTAACTTTTCAATAAATTGCTTTCTGGTAATATTTTCAACCCTATAATCTCTATCAAGATTTCCACCGTCTGCTCTCTTCGATGAAACGCTAATGATTCGATATACCTTCTCACTAAAGACCATGGTAAATCCATAACATGAAGCAATGATTCCGCCATGTATGAAATCAGAATAATATAGATAATACACAATTAAAACAATCATAGCTGCCGGCGTAATATCAACTAAGGCAACAAGCAACTTAGTAATCCCTCTAATTAAGAAATTTGCTCTTCTACTAAGTGCAAAGGCAATTATTCCAAAAATCGTTCCGAGAATTGTCGAAATAACAATAATGATTAATACCTCTAAAAGACCAATAAGAACAGCCTTAAATGCTCCACGAGAATCATAGGTAACATCACGTAAGCCACCACTCTCTTCAACCTGAGGAACAACTAAATCGTCACCAAGGGTACTATTTTCATCCTCTTTATCCTTAATATCATCACCGAGACCACCCTCTTTATCAGCATCTCCAGCGCTTTTCCCTTCTGCCCTAAGAGCCTTACTTCTCTCACTAACACAAATAGAAATTCCACCTGAATAATCAGCCTCGCTAAAATTCAAAGTCTCTTTTCTTTCATCGGTAATTGTGATTGCACCACAACCCACATCATATTTTCCTTCTGAAACCTTCTCAAGCATCTTTGAAAATTCAGTCTGTTCAAGCTCTAATGCATATCCCTCTTCCTTACAAAATCCGATTAATAAATCAATATCATATCCTACAGGTTTACCTGCAGATAAATATGCGAAAGGAATATTGCTATTATCAAAGGCAACTGAAATCTTACCATTTTTATTTGGAAGAAGAGAATAATCCTCACTTGTTTTATTATCAGTAGCATTACCAAACCACTTTTTATCAAGTTTCTTAAGACTACCATCTTCCTTGATTTTTGAAACATAGTCGCTAAATTCTTCTGCTCTCTTCTCCCCCTCATCATTCTTAGGAAAAACAAAGGCATAGTCCGATGGCTCAACATATCCATCAATAAGCGAAATTTCAGTCATAGAGCGCATTCTAGCCCTAATTATAGGCTCATCATCGGCAAGTCCATCAATTGAACCAGTAAGTAATGCCTTATATGCATTTTCCCTGCTGTCAAAATGTTTAATCTCTGCATCTGGCAAATTAGCTGAAACTGAATCAGCAAAAATATAACCATCAACAACTCCAATAGTCACACTCTCATCATTAAAATCAGAAACCTTCTTAAGTTCACTTAGTTTTGAATCCCCCTCAGAAACTGAAATCTCTTTGCTTGTTGCCGCCAGCGTAAATTCATTCGCCGTCAGCACTCCACCTAAAAATCCAAAAACGAAAAGAAAGATTGCAACTATCAAAAGTCCAATTCTCGTATTAAAAATTTTCTCTATTAAAAATCTGCTCCTATTCATATCAATCCTCTTATATAATTCTACTTCTTTTTCTTCTTCACTGAAGTACATTTTTTCTCAATTTCATCTGCCGCAGCAGCCCTCTCATACGCCAAAGTATAGTAATTATCATTATATGGGTCATATGGAATTTCATAGTAAGTAAGCCATGTGTAGCATGCATCTGCAATGTTCACAGCATTCTTAAGCAGTTCATCCATATTTTTATAATCCTTCGACTCCAACAAATAGATAAGATAATTTGCCTGCATCTCAGGATCACCAATATTGAATTTATACTTCTCACCATTTCCACCTGGGCCAAACCAAGCCTCAGCAAAACGGTATAGCGCCCTTTTCTTAACATATGAAGTATATTGTCCATAGCCATAACCGCCATCAGTATTCACCCACTCCTCATACTGATTATAGTATCCATTCGTAGCTCCAGACTTTCTAGATTCAATGAAATCCTTCTTGATAATTTCCTGCTTATTAACCAAATCTGTATACTCAGAATCTTCAATATCCCAGAGGTCGTTATTGTAATCCTCAAGATTTGCAGCAATCATATGTGACTCTGCCTCCAAATTACACATAACTCCAAGAACTGCTGTTTTATTATTATTAAAATGTTTCATCAACAGATTCCAAAGAATTTTTTCTTCAGACACATTAGAATAATCCTTATATTTCTTTTTAACTACCTTCGCTTTTTTCTTAGATTTATTTTCCTTCTTTTCCTCGACTAAACCTTCTTCTTCAATCTTTTTAATTGCCTTTTCAACAGATGTTCCCTTTATGATTCCGCTCTTATTAAGCAAGCTATTAGGCAAGAATAATTCGAGCATCACAATAAAGATAAGCAAAAAACTACCTGCAATAACTCCAATTCTCACTCTCTTAGTATACAGGCTATCATGCTTATCGTTTTCCATTCTCTTTAAACGATTTTCTTCTCTAATCCTAGCTTCCTCAACTAATTCACTAATTCTCTCGTCTCTTTCGCTTCTCTTTTGCCTAATCTTTTCCCTTCTTTGCTGGGCAGAAACGTTGTCTTTCATGCTGTCAGAGGAATATAACTTCTCTTCTCTTTCCTCACTTCTCTTGCGAAAATTCTCTCTTCTCTCCATGAATTTTTGATGATTTTCGCTTCGCTTTTTGTATTGATTCTTTGCTTTCTCAACTCTTTTTTCATGAAGAGATGATTGGTTCGAATCATCAGATAAACTCATGCAAACCTCCTTAAACCTATTAAACAAAAACAAATCCTTATTATTTAGATTATATAACAAAACTACACTCTATGATAACATAACAACTCATAAAAAAAAACAAAAAAGTCCAGAAACCAAAGATTTTAAATTCCTTGATACCTGAACTTTTTTATATATTTTAAAGACATGAAATTACGTAATCTTATTGTAGAAAAGCTCCACAACATTATTTTCCTCGATAGTAGAAAGTACCACGCTTTCATCAATCTGTTTTTCCACCTGAGTACTAATATTTGAAGGCACCGCCTTAAGCATAAAGATCGCACTCCAAACAATTATCAACGCAGTAAATCCACCTAGAATAGCCCCACCAATCTTATTTGTATAGGCAACAAGCAGCACCCTGGATGACTTTCCTTCATCAGAATACTTAACAAACATTTGAATCGGAATTGAAATCATCATAAATATAATCAATCCTGAAAACAGCAGGTAAAACCTTCCTACTAAAAAAACTGCAATATATTCAGCAAAATTATCATACTCATCCTGCGGAATATATGAATCATCGTGCTTATCTACCAAAGCAACCATCTGGTCTGTAATTGAATCTGGAAAACCTGCATATCTCAAGATATTTGCTCTAACTCCTTGAGTTGGATCCACATAATATGCGTTGGAAACAAGTTTTTCCAGTTTTCTAGGTGAAATGTCTTCCGTATCGACTCCGGTTTTCAACCAGTAATCCCGACTAACCTTCTCTTCAATATCTCCCTGAACAATCTCTCCGAGCTTTCTCTCGATGATATTATCCAGATGTGAAACATCCATAATAAAATCACAGAGCATCGGTCCAAGGAATAAAGCCTGTACTATCGCAAAAACTGCGATTATAACGTTGATAACTGACCTTGCAAAAACCTTAACATATCCAACCATCATACCAAAAATTACGAGTCCAACTACTATTAATGTTAACGTGTTCATAATAGTCACCTCTTTTCTTCAATTGTAAAAAACCGTCCTCAGATTTCTTCCCAATAATTATAAAACTTTTGCTTCTACTTTTCCTTACTTCCAAGCTTCACTAGCGATAAAATCTTCAAGAATATCTCTATCAAGTTTTCCCTCATCGCACATTGATCTTAGAATTCCAAATGCCTTTTCCGGCGTCATCGGTGGCTTATAAGGCCTATCGTCAGCCGTCAATGCATCGTAAACGTCAATAATTGTAATGAATCTAACCTGCCATGGAATTTCGTCTCCCTTAATTCCATTTGGATAACCTGTTCCGTCCAAGTATTCATGGTGCATCCCTGCCCATTCTGGAATTTCTGCAAAATCTCCTTCAAACTCCATCTTCTTAAGCATTTCGTAAGTATGAACAACATGTGACTGAACAATTTTTCTTTCATCATCAGTAAGAGTTCCCTTTTGAACCATCAATGCTTCTCTCTCGTAATCATTCAAAAGAGGCTTAATCTCACCCTTTGAGTCAATACACTGAATATCAGCAATTTCCTTTACTTTTTCAATCGTTTCATCATCGATAAAACCAGCAACATTTATCTTCTTAATAAATTCTGATACTTCTTCTAATTTTTTAATCTTTTCTCTTGCTTCATCTCCCTCGTCTGGATTTTCAAGAATTCGAATTCTCTCACAAAGGATAGCAACCTCAATTCTATGAAAAACATCCTCTTCTTTATCTGCGAGTCTAGATGGCTTATCTAAAACTTCTAATGGAATAACAAGCTTCCCAAGGTCATGAAGCCATACACTTGAAACAATATTTATCTTCTCATTTTCTGGAAGATTTTCACCCTTCTTTTCTAAATATTCAATATATGCAGTAGCATATTTAACCATCTTCTTAGTATGTGTAGCATTATATGGTGATCTTGTATCAACCGCATCAATCATCGTAGTAACAAAGTTATTTAAAACTTTTAATAATCTTTCATTAAGATTATGATTCTTGTCTGCAAGTATTACAAGTTCAGTGATATCACTAAACATAACGACTGCGGCAATATCTTCTAATCTATCACGAAGTGGAGAAACCACAAGTCGTAAATATAGCTTCTTATCTCCTCTCTGAAATGGAGTAACCTTGCTAACCTTCTGTTTGTTATATACTGATTCAATTATGCACTCAAAGAACTGATCATTTCTCTCGTCCCTGGTAATCAATTCAACCATTGTCTTACCATAAAGCAAATCATCTTCGAGTCCCAAAATTTCAGATGCAACGGAATTATCCATTCGAATAGTTCCATCATATCCTATGACAAAAATTCCATCAGTAGTATTTTCAATAAAGCTAGCAAATAATTGTTTGTCAATATTATACATTTAATCTCTCCATTTTAATCGTAAAAACCCAAATCAAATAATCACCATATCTTCAACATGAAAGATATCTTACTTCATAACTGGAGCCTCAAGTTTCTTCTCCATCTTGTTCTCCTTATTAGGCTCAGAAATTGGTCTCATGTTATCCTTCCTCATGTTTTCTTCTCTAATTTCATCGCCCTTCTTGATAGCCTCTCCCTTAAAGATAGCATCCATATCATCATTTGTAAGAGGCTTTTTCTCTTTATAAAGATCCATTCCTTCCTGAACCATCTTCTGAGTAACCTCATGATCTCTGGTTTCCTTAAGGTCGTACTTAGTTGGATCATCACCTTTTTCCATCTTCATTAATGCGGTGTTATATGTCTCGCCAGGATTAAACTGAAATGCCTTATCTTCATCAATCTGCTTAATTCTCTGTTTATAGAAAATTGTATTTGTAACAGATGTCTCAAGACTTGCCTTCAAACTATCATTATCTAAATTAAAGTTTGCAAGCTGCTGTCTGTCTGCTTCTTCCTGGGCAAGACCATCTACGCATGCTGCTCTAATTTCTCCAAGTTTCTCCTGTCTCTGAGCTTCAAACATACCCTTACGCATCTGCTCAACACTTCTATTAACTTCCTCTGCAGCCTGAATTCGATGCTCTTCATATTCACCGTTTGGAGAAAAGGTATATGTTCCAAAATCAAGGGCTCTCTTTTCCTCACCCTTCTTCTTACCCATCTCTTCTTTATGCTGCTCAGACTTTCCAATCAAATACTCCTTAGACGAGTTATATACCTTCAAAGTAAGCTTATCATACTTTTCCATCTCATCTGCAGTAAGTCTGGTTCTACCATTAATTTCCTTCATAAACTCATCGAGATCCTTAAGGTTCTTAAGCATCTTTCTATAATTCTTAGAGGAACGTCCATAACTTCTATTATTAGTCATTTTAAGAATCAAATGCTTAAGTCTGTTAGTCTCTTTAGCATACTTCTTTGAAATAGTGTTGTCCATGTAGTTAACCTTATAACCACGCTCCTCAGCGCTAGGCTTCTTATCCTTATCAGCCTTCGCCTTAGGTTCTTCAAACTTAGGCTCCTTAATTTCAGGGACATCACCATTAAACTTCTTCTTATCTGCCTCTAACTGTTCTCTTTCCTTGCGAAGCTTCTCTTCTTCAGCTCTTTTCTGCTGCATAAACTTAGCCTTATCAGCCTCAAGTTCATCTCTTTCCTTCTGTAGCTTCGCCTTCTCTA
>JAILNN010000110.1 GCA_024691565.1 Lachnospiraceae bacterium
CATATAAAGAAATCTTTCCACCCAAAGAATAATTAGATTTAAAGCTACCATCGCCCTGTCTAAGCACAGTCGCATATATTTCTCCATTAAGCACATAAACTCTTAAATCCCTGGACTGTGTCTCAATATACTCCTGAATTATCATATCTTTTCTACGAATTAACGGTATAATTTGACTAAAAGATTCATACAATCTTTTCTGTTTTTCAAGCAAAATAACTTCAGTTCCACCATGACCATTAAGTGTCTTCACTATATACTTTGAAGTACCGGAAATCCCCGTCTGATTCATAAAAATATTATCTATATATTGATAAGCTTTAAAATACTCATTAAAAAATAAAATATCGTCATTTTTTTTATCATCATCTTTAACCTGACTAATATTAAATTGCTCACAAAAACCTTCACCACTCATTATTGCAGTTTTAGGAATTAACGCCTCAAAGTCATCCCTCTTAACCCTATCATTAATATGACGATAGGTTAAAAATTTATCATTAGCAATATTAACAATTCTAGAAGAATTATAGCATTTGATTCCTCTTTTTTCGAAAAACAGGCTAAGTTCCGCATGTCTTGTCCTATTAAGAACAAAACTATAATCCTTTAATCTTTCCTCAACATCTGAATGTTTCTTAAAATTCTCAAATGAAACATAGTCAAATGTTATGCCGTACTTCATTCCATTTTTCTTAAACAAATCAATAAATTTAGAGTTCTTTTTACCTTCTTCTTTGTAATAAATTATTAATGCTCTATCCAAATAACATCCTCCTCCCTTCTAAACCAGGTGAGCTGACGTTTTGCAAAATGCCTTGTATCAATCTTTATCTTCTCAAAAATATCATCAAAATCCTTACCGCTCAATTGAGAATAAATTTCAGACAAAGGAGCAGATTCATCCTTCATTCTACAAGCTTCAACAAACTCCTTATATCCGATACCTTGCATGCTTGTCATTCCGTCAGTAACTCCCATTTCAAAAATCTTTGAAACCTCATCAATCAAGCCTTCCTCACGCATCAAATCAACCCTAAGGTTAATGCGTTCATAAAGCTTACTCCTGTCCATATTTAAAACATAATATTTATAATCAATACCAGACTTCTTCATCCTCTGAGTCTGATTATGTTCAGAAATCTTTTCACCGGTTAATTTATAATATTCAAGCGCCCTAATAGTCCTCTTAATATTATTCTCATGAATCTCTTTAGCCGCCTCCGGATCAACCTCACTTAATAGTCTATGTAATGCACCCGCTCCTTCATTTTCAGCAAGAGCCTCCAACTCAGCCCTATACTTAAAATCAGTTTCAGCCTCCGTAAAGTCGACATCCTTCAAAACTGCCTGAATATAAAACCCAGTACCTCCCGCAATAATTGGAGTCTTACCTCGACTCTCAATATCGCGAATACACTCATTACAAAGCTCCTTAAACTTAAAGACATTGAACTCCTCAGTAGGCTCTAAAATATCGATTAGATGGTGAGGTACCCCCTCCATCTCCTCTTTTTTAATCTTAGCCGTACCAATATCCATATGTTTATAAACCTGCATGGAATCAGCAGAAATAATCTCTCCATTCATCTCATGAGCTAGTTCAATACTTCTTTTAGTCTTACCAACTGCTGTAGGCCCTGTAATAACAATAAGCATCTCAAATTCCTCTAAACTATTTATTTAAAATTTTCTCACACCACTCAATCATTTCATCAACATGTTTTGGTCTTTCCTTAATAAAACCTTTAATAGCTTCATAGCCGCCACCGCCCGAATTATCGGTATTTAGCATAGCCTGATAAACATTTTCTTTACCATAAAATCTACGATAATTTTGCTCTAAAAGTGGATAATATGTTCCCTTAAGTTCATCCAAATTTGCAATAGCTCTTTCCTTCTCAAACTCATTGTCAGCAAGCGAAAGAAGCTTATCATAGAAGCTGGTTCTCCACGTATCATTCGTCATAAGATATGCAAACATAAGCACTGCAACATTCTTTGTTCCCATGTCAAGCATACCCTTTTCCATATAATTATCCTCTGCGATTGTATTCTTTGTAGCATCGTCCTTACTCCAGCCACAAAATTCCATATCGCAATAAGCAAATCTCCAACGTCCATCTGCATAATTTTTAGTAACTGTCGCACCAGTAACTACATCTGACTCTTTCGTAACTGTAGACATTCCAACAGATTCCGTTGCTCTCCAAATAAACCAGTTCTTTCCAGGCCAATCCCACTGATTATTTCCCCAAAGTTCAGCCGCATAATAATCTCTAACTGAGTCAGGATCAACAATTTGACAAAACTTCTCATAATCCTTATCGCTCTTTAAGTTCTTATGTTTCTTATAAAACTTCAAAAGGTCCTCAAGGAAATATCCATCATCGGTCTCGCCTGCAGGAAGGGTACCATCATCAATACAATATCCAGTTTCATACTCCTCAGCATCACCCTTATAGCTCACTACTGAATCATCTAAAACATTATATTTCTCTTCAAAATACTTACCACAATAATCAACCTGAAGAAGATGTAAACCAAAATACTCACCATTAATATAAACCACGCATGGTCTTGAATTTTGAGTATCGCAATATGATTCTCTCAACAAATTCTGCCAAAATTGATCATTATATTTATTGATAAATGCGCTGTTTCCGCCATTTCTCAAAACTAATTTTTTATATTTAGCAATAACTTCGCCTTCAATATTTTTCTCATCCTCAAAGAAAGGATATTCAAAATTCTTAAGTCCCGGAGTATAATCCTCTCTCGCATATAATCTAAGACCTTTTTGAATATCAGATCTAGAATAATTTCCCTGAATTCTAATTCCACAATCCTGCTGAAGCTTAACCTCTGTGGTCTCTCCATCACTCTCAATATAGTCAATATGGGCGCTTCTCTCCCACTCACTACCTCTTTCTCGATAATTAGCAGGCGCCTTTCTAAGTTCACCATTATTAACTGTGCCAGCACTAAGTCCATCTTCAGACTCAGAAAGGAAATCATCCATGAGTTTACCACGAACATAAATTCCCTTCTCATTATCAAAGAAATCATCATAATCAACAGTAATACTCATAATTGAAACAGCTCTTCCATCAGCCTCAGCTGCATCAGCAATCCCCTTAATATGGTTCTTAATATCACCAATGAAATATGTATTAGTTGTAACGCTAGAGTATTCTTTATCCTTATTAACGCAAGCAGCCTTAACTACCGTAATCTTATCAACCTCATCAAACTTAGGAGCATCATAAATATCCTTAATTGAATCGGTCTCAGCATCATAATAAATATTTGCAGAATCAAAAAGGGCAGGGTCAACCGCAGACATATAATTATCGTCCTCAGAGCGATCAGAAACACTTATAGGAGCCTTATACTTAACTCTTGTGTCGCTCGTTCTAGGATCGCTACCATCAGTAGTATAGTAAATATCGTACTTCTCGCCATTTTCACCAGCAGCCATCTCAAGTTTAAAATCATTATCGTAGCAGCCAGTTCCCTTAGACATCTTAACCGCAAATCCTACATCTTCAACCGCAGTTTCCTCGGCCTTCTTATCGTCCTTCCTGGCCTTATTATCCTTTTGCTGCCCAGCACCAGGACCGCCTACAAATTCCTTAAAGGTACAGCCAGTAAAGCTAAAACATAGAAAGAAAAGGATGAAAGCCACCCCTAATCCATAAAGCATTTTTTGTAATTCAAAACTATTCCCATATAATTTCTTACTCAAAATATCTCCTCCAAAAAAAACAAATTCCATCAATCTACAATTCTCTTAAATTTTCTATCCAAATCATATTGAGAAAACTTAATCATAGTTGGTCTTCCATGTGGACAATTATAAGGATTCTCAAGGCTTAAAAGCTCATTTAAAAGCTTTTTAACTTCAAGTAAATCAAGCTTATTATTTCCCTTAACCGCTGCTTTACAAGACATTGTAGCAACCCTCATCTTAAAGTCCTTTGAACTTAAATTTCCTGATTCGCTAGTTAAAGAATCCATCATTTCTAAGAATAATTCTTCCTTAGAAATTTCAGGAATATTATCCGGTACACCAGTAATCGCATACTCATTTCCACCGAATTCTTCAATCTCAAAACCAATACTATTAAAGTCCTCCATATGTTCCTTAAGTACAGCCTGTTCAAGAAGACTAAGTGTCACAATAACCGGTGGATTAATTTCCTGGGTTGTAACCTCATTATTCGTAATCTTCGCCATAAATCGCTCATAATTAACCTTCTCATGAGCCGCATGTTGGTCAATAATATACATATTTCCTTCGTATTCAATAATCCAATATGTAAGGAAGACCTGTCCAATAATCTTGCATTCCTTAATGGCCTTTTCCTGCATGAAAGTCTCATCAATGCTTTCAAGCCCCATCTGCTGTGGATGAGGTATTTCCATCCAACTTGGACTTTCAACTCTTTCTGGAATAGGCATCTCGCGAGTTTCCTCACTAGATTCTACATTCAAGCCTTCACTTGCATTTTCAAAAGAGCCTTCACTTGCGTTTTCAAAAGAGCCTTCTTTGTCCTTACTCTCCCCAAAATCAGCCTCTTCCTTAACCATGCTTGCAATGGTCTGGACTTGCTGAAAATTAGACATCTTAGGCGTACTAGGCTTATCCTCAATATGCCAAAAAGACTTCTGATTATCGGTAACGCTTCTACTCTTAATGCTCTCAGACGTTTTCTCAGTTTGCCCACCAAAGGAACCTATCTTGCCACCATTCTCTCTTCCATTTACTCCAAAAGCAGACTCAGATTTTGCACCAAAATCATTCAGTCTTCTTTCTTCCTTAGGTTCAGGAGTTGGCGCCTTCTTATTATCGCCATTAATATCAATCTTAGGAATTAACTCAACACCCTCAATGCTATTCTTCACAGCATGGTAAACCGCTCTATAAACTTCCTGGCCATTTTGGAAGCGAATTTCCATCTTCTGTGGATGAACATTAACATCAGTTAAAGTCGGATCCACCTCAATATTCAAAACGCAGAATGGGAATTTGTGAAGCATAATATAAGGCGCAAAAGCATCCTGCACTGCCTTTTGAATAACATTACTCTGAATATATCTACCGTTTATGAAATAAATCATAAACTTCCTATTTCCCCTATTTATCGATGGTTTCCCAATAAAACCATCAATCTTAATTTCATCATTTTCATAGTCAACCTCAAGAAGGTTCGATGCAACCTCACGACCATAAACCCTAAAAATTGCATCCTTAAGACTGCCATTTCCAACAGTTTCCATCTTAGTTTGAGATTGATTAATAAATCTAATTCCAATATCAGGATGCGAAAGAGCCATCCTCTCTAATAAATCAGATATATATCCAGCCTCAGTCTGAGGTTTCTTTAAAAACTTCTGTCTGGCTGGTGTATTAAAAAACAAATTTCTAACAATGAAGGTAGTTCCATCAGGACATGCTGCTTCCTCAATAACAGGGTCTTTTCCGCCCTTAGAGCTATATCTTGTACCGACAAAGGAATCTCTAGTCTTACTAAGCATCTCCATCTGAGAAACAGAATCAATACTTGCAAGAGCCTCACCTCTAAATCCAAGACTCTTAATTGCATTTAAATCATTAGCTTCAATAATCTTACTTGTCGCATGTGGAGTAAAAGCAAGCATTACATTATCAAAGGATATTCCACTGCCATTATCGGTTACACGAATAAGACTTTCTCCTCCGTCTTTAATTTCAACAGTAATCATTGAACTATTGGCATCAATAGCATTTTCAACCATTTCCTTAACAACCGATGATGGTCGCTCAACAACCTCACCAGCAGCAATCTTATTAACCGTATCCTGACTAAGCACATGTATATCGTTCACAGTGTTACCTCCATATTGCATTGCATCTATCATTTAAAGTAATATCAACTAGTCTACACTCTTAGGAACCACAAGTCCCTGTCTCTTGTAAATAGAGCTATTTGGAACATATCCTCTAACACTAGAAAGTGGATAAATATTAGTATTGCTACCAATAATTGTTCCAGGATTCAAAACACTATTACATCCAACTTCAACATAATTTCCAAGAATAGCACCCATCTTCTTAAGCCCAGTCTGAACCTTCTCATTACCATACCAAACAGTAACCTTAGTCTTATCAGACTTAACATTTGAAGTAATGCTTCCCGCACCCATATGTGACTTATATCCCAAAATAGAGTCTCCAACATAGTTGTAGTGAGGAACCTGTACATTGTTGAAAAGAATAACATTCTTAAGCTCAGTTGAGTTTCCAACTACGCAATTCTCACCAATAATAGCCTTTCCACGAATAAAAGCACACTGGCGAATCTCAGTATTTTTTCCAATAATACAAGGTCCAGCAATATAAGCACTATCAAAAATCTTAGCAGACTTAGCTACCCAAATGTTCTCTCCTCTTTTTTCATAAATATCCGGGTCAAGTTTTGCACCAAGAAATATAATAAATTCTTCAATCTCAGGTAAAACCTCCCAAGGATAATCCTTACCTTCAAAAATTGCAGATGCAATTGTCTCATCCATGTTAAAAAGATTCTTGTTCTTCAACTTGTCGTACATAATTAGTCCTCCTACAATTGATTCTCGTATTATATAATATTATTTTTTTAAACCCTAAAAAAAACCATAGATAAATTTTATATCATAACTTTTATAATTCGATAATTCTATCCAATTCGGTTAAACGCTTGCTTAATACTAGCGATATTAGGATTTTCCTTTACATAGTTCACACGCCTGCTAACATAGCCTTCAAGCTTATCCATATACTCTTTCTCGGTAATACTTCCATCAGCAACACCGTTAAGACCTTTTTCCCAGCTTGCTGTAAGCTTAGGGTCAAGAAGCGGCTTAATCGAGTAGAACGCCACCTCATAAACGAGCTCTCCCAGAATATTAGGCGTAATAATCTGAGTCTTTTTATTTAGATTCAGATATTTAATCTTAACGAGCTTACTAAGAATCTCAGCCCTTGTAGCAGATGTTCCAATACCGCTCGACTTAATCTGACTCCTAAGTTCTTCGTCCTCAATAAGCTGACCTGCGTTCTCCATAGCAAGAATCAATGAACCAGAATTATATCTCTTAGGTGGTGAAGTCTCACCCTCCTTAATCTCGAATCCCTCGCAATCAACCTCAGTTCCCTTTTTAAGCGTATTAAGAGCCTGAATAAGGGCATCATCCGCCATAACTTCATCATTTCCATCCGAATCCTTATCATCGCCCTCAGACGCCTTCTCAGCTGTTTTTTCATTTCCAGCCTTCTCTGCATTAGCCACAGCCTTCTTCTTAGCAAATGAAGCCGTACACATAGCTAAATACCCTTCCTTAACAAGTACCTTAAAGCTAGCAAAGAAGTGTTCCTTATCAATTAAAATCTCAACATTAACTTTTTTATATTCCGCAGGTGGATAGAAAATTCCAAGAAACCTTCTAACAATAACCTCATAAACCTTCTGCTCAACCGGCTTAAGATTCCTAAGATTATTAAGTCCCTGTCCTGTTGGAATAATAGCATAATGGTCCGTAATCTTCTTATCATCGCAGTATTTGGTCTTAGCAATGGTCTTATATGTTCCCATCTCCATTACTTCCTCAGCCAAATCCTTGCAAATCTCATAATTTTTAAGACCAGAAATATTTTTATGAATCTCCTTGCAAACTGCGGTAGAAAGGACTCTCGCGTCAGTTCTAGGGTATGTCACAAGCTTCTTTTCATATAGCGTCTGAATCACATTCAAGGTTTCATCAGGGCTGATCTTAAAAAGCTTAGAACAAACATTCTGTGCCTCAGCAAGGTTAAAAAGCATTGGTGGATTCTTTTTCTCAGTCTTCTTCTCACACTTTAAGACAACAGCCTTGCCAGTCTTTAAATACTCAGTAAGCTTATCAATAAGCTCCTGTGCATCCTTCTTTTCCTTAAAACCATTTTCCTTATATAACTTAGGGGAATTAAAATACTCAGAGCCTTCAACACTCCTAAATTCACCCTGAAACTTATGTTCATTTATATTAAAATCCGCAAGAACCCTATAAAACGGTGTCTTAACGAAATTCCTGATTTCTCTTTCACGTCTAACAACCATTCCAAGAACGCAGGTCATAACTCGACCAACAGAAATCGCGCTCCACTTATCACTCTTAAGCTGTCTCTGAACCAGATTACCATACCTAAGAGTTAAAACTCTTGAAAAGTTGATACCCATAAGATAGTCTTCCTTAGCCCTCAAATAGGCAGCTGCAGAAAGATTATCATACTCAGAAAGCTTCTTAGCTTCCTTAATACCTCTAATAATTTCTTCCTCCGTCTGGGAATCAATCCAAACTCTTCTCTTGTCAATCGTATCAGGTACCTCAGCAAGCATATCCACAAGTCGATATATATACTCTCCCTCACGTCCCGAGTCGGTACAAACATAGATTCTTTCGACATCATCCCTGGTTAAAAGCCCCTTAACAATATCAAACTGCTTCTTAACTGCAGGGATAACCTCATACTTAAACTCCTCTGGTAAAAATGGCAAAGTATCTAAATTCCATTTTTTCAAAGCAGGGTCATAAGCCTCTGGATAACTCATCGTCACCAAATGACCTACACACCATGTCACTATATATTTATCAGATTCGATATAACCCTTCGAACCATTTCCGTCTACCTTAAGTGTCTTAGCAAACTCCTTTGCAACACTGGGTTTTTCAGCAATAAATACGTATTTACCCATTAAAAAACTCCTTAATATTTCTTTTTCAAAAATACGGTACTGTAAAAATACAGTACCGTATGCTCTATTCATCTTATAATTTTGTTCAAATCAAATTTGAATAAGTCCAATTTCATTGAGATTCAGTAATCCGAAATTATTCATAAAGTGGATACTTATCTGTAAGGCTCTTAACAATTTCATAAGCCTTTTCCTTATTACCCTGTGGATCGTTGATAATCATAGCAATAGCTTCAGCAACCTTATCCATATCGTCTGTCTTAAATCCTCTTGTTGTAACAGCAGCAGAACCAAGACGAATACCACTTGTAACAAATGGTGACTGTGGGTCATTAGGAATTGTATTCTTATTAGCTGTAATATGAACTGCATCCAAATCAGCCTCTACCTGTTTACCAGTAAGTCCCTTTGTAGCAAGGTTAACAAGCATTAAGTGGTTATCTGTACCACCTGAAACAATGTCGATTCCTCTGTTAATAAGACCATTAGCAAGTGCCTGAGCATTATCAATGATTCCCTTACCATATTCCTTAAATTCAGGAGCAAGAGCTTCCTTAAAGCAAACTGCCTTAGCAGCGATAACATGCATAAGAGGACCACCCTGAATTCCAGGGAAGAGAGCCTTATTTAACTTATGCTCTAATGCGAACTCCTCACTTGAAAGGATGAGACCACCTCTTGGTCCACGAAGAGTCTTATGTGTTGTAGTAGTTGTAACATGTGCATATGGAATTGGACTCTCATGATATCCACTAGCAACAAGACCAGCGATATGAGCCATATCAACCATAAGATATGCACCAACTTCATCAGCGATTTCTCTAAAACGCTTGAAATCAATCTTTCTAGCATATGCAGAAGCACCAGCAACGATAAGCTTTGGCTTGCATTTCTTAGCAATTCTTAAAACTTCATCATAATCAATAAATCCATCATCATTAACACCATAAGGAACACAGTTAAAATATTTACCTGAAAGGTTAACTGGTGAACCATGTGTAAGATGTCCGCCGTGATCTAAGTTCATTCCCATGAATGTATCACCTGGCTCCATAAGCGCAAAGAAAACTGTCATGTTTGCCTGTGCACCAGAATGTGGCTGTACATTAGCATAAGTACATCCGAAAAGCTCTTTAGCTCTGTCTCTAGCTAAATCCTCAGCAACATCAACGCACTGACATCCGCCGTAATATCTCTTTCCAGGATATCCCTCAGCATATTTGTTTGTAAGTGTGCTACCCATTGCAGCCATAACAGCACGGCTTACAAGGTTTTCAGAAGCGATAAGCTCAATGTTCTGCCTCTGTCTGTTTGTCTCGTCTGAAATAGCCTGAGCTAATTCAGGATCAACCTTTACTACTTCCTCTAAAGAATACATTTTTTACCCTCCATAAATTATAATCTATTGTTATTATTTTAATTTTAAACTTTTCCAACTATTTGTATCTTAGGCCTCATCAATAGCCTTACCAATATCATGTCTCATATATTTATTTTCAAAGCTAATCCACTCAGTTGCGTCATAAGCCTTCTTTCTAGCTTCCTTCAAATCCTTACCCTTCGCAGTAATTCCAAGAACTCTACCACCGTTAGTAACGATTCCATCATCAGTCTTCTTAGTTCCAGCATGGAAACAGAAGTAATCATCTTTTCCATCAAAGGCCTCAAATCCAGTGATTAACTTACCCTTCTCGTAATGCTCTGGGTAACCATCTGAAGCAAGAACAACACAAACTGCAGCATTATCTTCAAACTTCAAATCTACTGTATCAAGCTTTCCATCAACACAAGCAAGCATAACATCAATAATATCATTCTCCATTCTAGGAAGAACAACCTGTGCCTCAGGATCACCGAATCTACAGTTATATTCAAGAACCTTAGGACCATCCTCAGTAAGCATCAATCCTACGAAAAGAATACCAACAAAATCTCTACCTTCAGCCTTCATGGCATCCATTGTAGCCTGATAAATATTCTCCTCACAGAAAGCCTGAACTTCAGGAGTATAGAAAGGACTTGGAGAGAATGTTCCCATTCCGCCAGTATTTAATCCTTCGTCTCCATCTTTAGCTCTCTTATGGTCCTGAGCACTAGTCATAGGCTTAATATGTGTACCATCGCAGAAGCAAAGCACTGAAGCCTCACGTCCAGTCATAAACTCCTCGATAACAACGGTGTTTCCGGCATCTCCGAACTGCTTATCTAACATAAGAGTACCAATAGCCTTCTCAGCCTCCATTAAATCATTACAAATCAAAACTCCCTTACCAAGAGCAAGTCCATCAGCCTTAATAACAATAGGGAATTTCTGTTTCTCAAGATAGATTAAAGCCTCCTCAGGAGAATGGAAAACTTCATATCCACAGGTTGGGATATTATATTTCTTCATAAGATCCTTAGAAAAACTCTTTGAACCCTCAATAATCGCTGCATTCTGTCTAGGACCAAAAACCTTAAGTCCCTTCTTCTCGAAAACATCGACGATTCCACCAACAAGAGGATCATCCATACCAATAATAGTCAAATCAATCTTATTATTCTCAGCAAAATCAGCAAGCTTATCAAACTCCATAGCATTGATTTCAACACATTCAGCATCTAAAGAAATACCGCCATTTCCAGGTGCACAATAAATCTTATCCACCTTAGGAGATTTCTTAACACTCTTAACAATAGCGTGTTCTCTTCCGCCACTACCTACAACTAAAACTTTCATAGCTCAAATCCTTTCTTTAATGAAATTTCTCATCAACGAAAAATGTTTTTTAGGGACTTCAACCCTAACTATATTCAATCCTTCACGTGTGCCACGCTACCATCAACTATAACCTTACCTTTTCCAATAAGATCAATAGCCTTAGGTAGAATCTTCCATTCAGCCTCTTCCATAACTCTCTTCTGAAGAATCTCAGGTGTATCGCCTTCTTTAACCTCAACTGCCTTTTGAAGAATGATTGGACCGTGATCCGCAAGCTCATCAACAAAATGTACAGTTGCTCCAGTAACCTTATTTCCAGCACTAAGAACGCTCTCATGCACCTTTAAACCATAGTAACCCACTCCGCAATGAGAAGGAATAAGTGATGGATGAATATTAATAATTCGATTCTTAAAGGCCTTGGTAAACTTCTCAGGAATAATCACGAGATATCCAGCCATAACAATCAAATCAATCCCTCTAGAATTAAGCTCATTAATCATAGCATCAGCAAATTCATCTTTGCTACCAAAATCCTTAGGATTAATAACCTTTCCATCAACGCCAGCTTCCTTAGCTCTTTCAAGTGCATAGGCTCCTGGTTTATTACTTATAACTACATCAATAATTGTATTTTCAATTGTGCCAGCCTTAACAGCATCAATAATAGCCTGAAGATTTGTACCTCCACCTGACACAAGAACTGCTATTTTCTGCATATTATTATCCTTTGTATGTTTATTAAAATGTTGAAATATAAAGATTAATTCCTATTTTCTAATAAGATTTACTCCCTTTTCACCCTCAAGAACCTGACCAACTATTGTAGCCTTGTTTCCTACTGCATTGATAGCTGAAACAACCTTATCAGCATCCTCAGCAGCAACTGCAAGAACCATTCCAAGTCCCATATTAAAGGTGTTATACATCATATGTTCTTCAACATTTCCTTCCTTAGCAATCATATCAAAAATTGCTGGCTTTTCGAAGGAATTCAAATCAATCTCAGCTACAACGCCATCTGGAAGCATTCTAGGAATATTTTCATAGAATCCACCACCTGTAACATGGCTACATCCATGAACCTTAACTCCAGCATCCTTAACAGCCTTCATAGCCTTAACATAGATAACAGTAGGAGTAAGAAGAGTTTCTCCAAGAGTCTTTCCGCCAAGACAGTCATAAGTCTTAGAAAGAGTTTCCTTATCCATGCTGAAAACCTTTCTTACAAGAGAATATCCATTACTATGAACACCTGAAGATGCGATACCAACAAGAACATCTCCTGCCTTAACGTTTTCATTTAAAATCATATCCTTTTTATCAACAACGCCAACTGCAAAACCAGCTAAATCATATTCTTCCTCTGGCATTAAATCAGGATGCTCAGCTGTTTCTCCACCGATAAGTGCAGCACCTGCCTGAACACAACCCTCTGCAACACCGCCAACGATACTAGCAATTTTTTCAGGATAATTCTTGCCACATGCAATATAATCCAAGAAGAAAAGTGGTTCTCCACCTGCACAAGCAACGTCATTAATACACATTGCCACGCAATCAATACCGATTGTATCATGCTTATCTAACTCAAAAGCTACCTTAATCTTAGTTCCGACACCATCTGTTCCAGAAAGAAGGATTGGCTCCTCCATATCCTTAATTTTCTTCAAATCGAAAGCACCTGAAAAACCTCCAAGTCCTCCAAGAACCTCAGGACGCATCGTACGTTTAACATGCTCCTTCATAAGTTCAACCGATTTGTAACCTGCCTCAATGTCAACTCCAGCTTTCTTGTAATCCATTAAATTATCCTCATTTCTTTTATAATAATTTTATTTGCCATAGGCAAAATGATTAGCAAATCAAACGTCCAAATTAGGACTCACTCTTTTCTGCAACCATTGCAAAAACATCTTCCTGTGAAATCTTCATCTGCTCTGTGAAAGACTTATATGTCTTAATAGCCTTATCAGCAGCCTTCTCTCTCATAGAGACAACTTCATCGAAATACTTAATCAAGATGGTACTAATATACTTAGAAATATCACCATCATTTGTCTTATCAATAATTACCTTAAGCGCATCGTTCTTAGCCATTCCTTTACGATATGGCCTATCCTCAGTTATCGCAGTAAAGATATCTGCAACCGCCATAACTCTAGCACCGATTGGAAGCATCTCCGCCTTCAAATGGAATGGATAACCATTACCATTCATCTTCTCATGGTGAAAAGCCGCCCACTTAGTAATTTCCTCAAATCCAGAAACATCCTTCAAAGCCATATAGGTATAGAAGCTATGCTCCTTCATGATATTATACTCTTCCTCACTAAGAGAAGAGTTCTTCTCAAGAATCTCCTTAGGTGTCTTCAACTTACCAAGATCATGAAGGTTGCCTGCAATCTTCATCATCTTGCATTCATTAGAAGAAAAACCTGCATGTCTTGCAATTTCAACCGCGGCAGCCGCCACACCAGCAGAATGCATGGCCGTGAACGGGCTTCGGAAGTCGATGATTCGCGCAAAAATATCTGTAAGCGAAACAACATCATCCACAGTCAAACGGTTATCTCTAAGGATATATTCCATAATATCATTAATGCTATCTGGATAATAAGCAAGATAAAGCCATAGTGACTCCTTCTCACTAATTTCCATAAAAGCATCAACTACCCTATCAGCAAACAAAGAACCCTTATTATTGGAAACATAATGCTTAATCCTGTTAACCTGATTAATGATAGGCTTATTTCTATTAAGTCTAACAACAACCTTATCAGCAAGATTAATAATATGGGACTGGTCCATTACTCTTTCATTGTCGAAAGACCTACCGGAACCATGATTCCATGGCAAATGATGATATTTAATTATACTAGCCACATAAGCAAATTGGTTAAACTTCTCCAAAAGCTTATAGGCTGCATAGGCATGCGCATTCGCCCTGTCACCTTCATTAAGGATTTCTAATTCCTCACCAAAGGCAATAGAACCAACATCATGCAACATAGCAGCAATTAATAAATCCTTCAATTCTTCTTCAAGCATACCCATCTGGATGCCAATCTTATACGAAAGATAAGCAACCTGCTGATGATGGTATTCAATTTCTGGATTAATAAAATTAATTGCCTTTTTCATGCATAAAAGCAAGTCATTAAGATTAGTTAAATAATATTTTTCCATTTTCTCATACCCTAAACCATTCATGCTGTCCAAATTGCTACAAAAAGAACTAACAAAAATTACTTATTTAGGATTTCATCCAGAGTTCTCCAACCAAGCACTGCACACTTAACTCTTGCAGGCATATGAGAAATATCCTGAAGTATCGATGCTTCCTCTAAACTGTCTAACTCATCCTCCGTAACACTGGATTTAATCATCCTCATAAAGGTATCCGAAAGCTTCAACGCCTCCTCTTTAGTCTTACCAATTACCAAGTCAAGCATCATATCAGCCGAAGCCTGTGAAATCGCACATCCAACACCCTCATATGAGCCATCTACAATAATACCATCCTCCACCTTAAGGTTCAATGTAATATCATCTCCACAAGATGGATTTACTCCCTGAAGTTTAAAATTTGCATCTGGCAACGTATGTTTATGCGTTGGGTTAATGTTGTGATCTGTTAATACCTCGTTATAAAATGTTGATGCCATCATTCCTCCTTTATCCTTCTAGTCCTTATATCCCATCTTTTCTCTCAGCTTACTAACGCTTTCAAGAAATCTATTTACATCCTTACTACTGTTGTAGAAGGAAAGACTAGCTCTTGCAGTCGACGGTGTACCTAAATATTTCATAAGTGGCTGTGCACAGTGATGTCCAGCCCTCACATAAACACCGTCCGAATCGAGAATCGCCGCAATATCATGCGGATGAACTCCATCAACTGTAAACGTAACAATTCCATGATGCTCCAAATAATCATCACTTCCAACAACATTTACATATGGAATTTCCTTCAAGCCACAAAGAAGCTCCTTTGTAAGCTCGTTCTCAATCTCTTCAATTTTTTCAAAACCAATGCCATTAATATAATCAATGGCAGCGCTCAAACCTCCCGCACCACCGGCATTAACTGTACCCGCCTCAAACTTATGAGGAACTGGTGCATAAGTCGCGCCTTCTATTGTAACATATTCAATCATTTCTCCGCCATATAAAAATGGTGGCATTTTTTCTAAAATTTCTTTTTTACCATAAAGTCCGCCAATTCCCATTGGTGCATACATCTTATGCCCCGAAAAACTAAGGAAATCAACATCTAAATCCTCCACATTCACAGAAATATGTGGAACACTCTGCGCTCCATCAGCAATGAAAATCGCACCAACTTCATGAGCAAGACTCGCAAACTCTTTCACATCATTCTTACATCCAAAAACATTGGAAATATGAGCAATCGACACAATAGCAGTCTTCTCAGAAAGTTCGCTCTTAAGCATATCAGCGGTAAGTTTTCCTGTCTTATCGCACATAACATACTTTAAAACAGCACCTGTCTTCTTCGCAACATTCTGCCATGGAAGCATATTTGAATGATGCTCCATAATGCTAATTACGATTTCATCACCAGGCTTCAAAAAATTCATGCCATAAGAATAAGCAATCAAATTCAAGCTTTCTGTAGCATTTCTGGTAAAAACAATTTCCTCAGCAGACTTAGCGCCGATAAAATCGGCCATCTTTTGTCTAGCATTCTCGTATACATCAGTAGCCTTAACACTCAAATCATAAAGGCCTCGCAGCGGATTAGCATTAGAAGTTTCATAATAATCTCTCCCAGCCTCTAAAACCACTGAAGGCTTCTGTGTCGTAGCCGCATTATCTAAATACGAAAACTCAGCATCTGCCAAAATCGGAAAATCCTTCACAAATTGATTATCCATAATCATCCTAATTCTCTCCTCTACTACCTATGACTTCAACCTCATTTTCAACTTCAACATCCTTGTCATAACCCAGGAAAGATAGGCATCTATTTCTTAAATTTTCATTCTCAATCTTGTTGATGACATACTTAATTCTTGCCTCTGCCATCATCTCATAGATATATTCCTTAGCTAATCCTCTAGACTGAAGATAAAACATAAGGTCCTCATCTATTTTTCCAATCGTTGCTCCATGAGTACCACTAACATCCTCTTCAGTACAAAGAATAAGTGGAACTGTTTGGTTTCTAACACCCTCATCAATCATAAGCACATCTTCATTTTCAGCACCGACAGCTTCCTTGCCGCCCCTCCTCAAATCAATAGTGCCTCTAAACATCTTTTTACCCTTGTCTCTCAAAACACCGTTTACAAGGATATCTGAGTTTGTCTTCTTACCAAGATGGTTTGCAACATAATTTATATCTAATTCCTCTTCACCCTTAACTATATATCCATAGTCAGACTCAATTGAAGAATACTTACCAGCTAAATCTGCTCTAAAACCGTTATAAATCTTCTCTCCACCAATAAAAAGATTTACCTGTGAAACATTGGCATTCTCATCAATTCTAACACCAACATCAGAAAACATATTGAATTCATCACCCAACATATGAAGCTGAACAAGACTAAGCTTTGCATTCTTCTCAACAATAAATTTAACCTGATTAAGTGCAATACTCTTCTTCTTTGAAGAATAGCAAAAAACAAAGGTAGCAGAAGAATTTTCTTTCAACAAAACTTCATATGAATTAACATAGTTTTGATTTCCGTTTTCATCCTCACCATCATAATTTAAATCAACAAAAACAGGAGTCTCGATTTCACGATTCTCTTCGCAAACAAACCTCTGAGTAGCAACCTTACTATCATCAATAATTTTGCCAATCTCAGGACCCATACCTGTTCCAACTTCATTAAAATCAAATGATTTATCAGAATTTTCGGCATCTTCCAGAGTTGTTAAAGTAACCCCCTCCGGCAGAGTTATCTTAGCATCTTCTTTTTTTCCTTGCCACTCATCAACTTCCTTAAAGTTCATCTTAAGCCAGTTCCAAGTTGGTGCGGGCAAATAATTAATCCTCATGCTCATAATATATCTCCGATTTACATCTTATTTTATATTTGAATCCAAGACCTTAAACCCAAGACTTAATTTTAGCCAATCAAATCTAGATTCCTTAATCTAAGTCTAAAATCCAAGTCTTGTGGGCAAATCCTACCCGATACTACCCTTCATTTCCAAACGGATAAGATTATTCATTTCAACAGCATATTCCAAAGGAAGTTCCTTAGAAACGTTATCCGCAAAACCACTAACAATAAGTGCCTTTGCATCCTCCTCTGATAATCCCCTAGACATAAGGTAAAATACTGCATCATCACTAATTCTACCGATTTTAGCTTCATGTCCAACATCAGCATCAGCAGTTCTAATATCCATGGCAGGAATTGTATCAGACTGTGAAATATCATCAATCATTAAGGATTCACAAGAAACAGCTGATTTTGAATTCTTAGCTGCCTCTGTAATAACCACACTACTTCTAAAGGTACTAATACCACCATCTTTAGAAATCGAACGAGTGCTAACAAAAGAAGATGTATCCGGCGCAGCCTGCAGCATCTTACATCCGGTATCCAAGTTCTGTCCATTACCAGCAAAGGTAACTCCTGTAAACTCAGCTCTAGCTCCTCTTCCCATCAAACGACTTTCAGGATAAAGGTATGAAACATGTGAACCAAATGAACCAGAAATCCACTCAACCTTACCACCCTCTTCAACCGTAGCTCTCTTAGTATTGAGGTTATACATATTCTTCGACCAGTTTTCAATGGTCGAATATCTAAGTGTTGCATTCTTCCCAACAAAGAGCTCAACCGCTCCTGCATGAAGATTAGCAATATTATATTTAGGTGCAGAACAACCTTCAATAAAGTGAAGATAAGCACCTTCATCAACAATAATAAGGGTGTGCTCAAACTGACCAGCACCCGGCGCATTCAATCTAAAATAAGACTGAAGCGGAATTTCAACAGAAACTCCTGGCGGAACATAAACAAAGGAGCCACCAGACCAAACTGCACCATGAAGTGCCGCAAATTTATGGTCTCTAGGTGTAATAAGCTTCATGAAATGTTCCTTAATCATATCTGCATGAGGTCCCCACAAAGCGCTCTCTAAATCAGTGTAAACAACACCTTGATCAGCAACCTCTTTCTTAACATTATGATAAACTAACTCTGAATCATACTGTGCACCAACACCAGCAAGAGATTCTCTCTCCGCCTGTGGAATTCCAAGTCTTTCAAAGGTATCCTTAATTTCCTCAGGAACCTCATCCCAAGTAGCACTCATATGAGTATTAGCCCTAACATATGTAACGATATTATCCATATCCAGGCCTTCAATCGATGGTCCCCAATCAGGAACCCCCATTTTATTATATATTTCTAATGCCTTAAGTCGGAAATCCTTCATCCACTCAGGATCATTCTTTTCCTCGGATATCTGCTTAACAATCTCTGGGGTAAGACCTTCATCTAATTTGAAGGAGTCTTTATCCTCATTTCTGAAATCATAAAGGCTTCTATCCACGTCTTCGACATAAGTCTTTTCCTCAGCCATTATAAAAACCTCTCAAATCCGTTTTCATTAATATCCTCAATAAGGGATTTATCAGATGTGGTAACAATCTTACCATCAACAAGCACATGAACCTTATCAACATCCAAAGCATCAAGAATTCTAGTACTATGTGTAATAATTAAAAGCGCTCCACCAACTTCTTTTTTATATTCCTCGATTCCAATAGAAACAGTCTTAACAGCATCAACATCAAGACCAGAATCTGTCTCATCAAGAATTGCAAGCTTAGGTTTAAGCATCAGCATTTGAAGGATTTCAGCCTTCTTTTTCTCACCACCAGAAAATCCAACATTCAAATCTCTGTCAGCGTATTCTGGATTCATCTGAAGAACCTCTAATGCACTCTTCATCTTCTTCTTAAAATCCCAAAGACGAATCTTTTTCTCAGTTTTTCTCTCAAGTGCATTTCTAATAAAATTACCAAGAGAAATTCCAGGAACCTCAATAGGGTTCTGAAACGAAAGATAAATACCTTTATTAGCCTTTTTATCAGTCGATTCTTCAGTTATATCTTCACCATCGAAGCAAACGCTTCCATTTGTTATTGTGTAACGAGGATTTCCCATAATAGCGAATCCTAACGTAGATTTACCCGCACCATTAGGTCCCATCAAAACATGCACCTCACCAGGATTAACGGATAAATTTATGTCATGTAGAATTTCTTTTTCATCTACATTGACACAAAGATCTTTAATTTCAAGTAAACTTGCACTCATTGCACAATCTCCTTAATATTTCTTTCAACACTCGAATACGAGCTTTTATCGTATAGGTTTCAAAAGCCAAAAATACCACCTATATGAAACCATACGAAGTTAATTATAACCCTACACACCCAAAAAGTAAACCTAAATATCAAATAATGAACATACACAAAAAAATCAAAAAAGAAGAAAAAAAGGACAACCACTATTCGAGTGGTCGTCCTCCTCTTTGACGCTTTTTCAAGCTGTTTAATCCAAAATCAAACTAATTATTTAACTGTAACTTCAACCTTAGCCTTCTTCTTTCCAAGCTTAAGTGTAAGTGTCTTCTTACCAGCCTTCTTAGCCTTAATAGTTACAACAACCTTCTTCTTCTGAGCCTTAATGCTCTTAACCTTAGCGATCTTCTTAATAGAAGCTACCTTAGTCTTCTTCTTTCCGTAAGTATCAGTTGTTGCAGCCTTGTTGTTCTCAGCCTTAACCTTGAATGTAAGCTTAGCTGTCTTACCCTTCTTAACTGTTACCTTAGCAGACTTAGCCTTAACCTTCTTAGTCTTGTTCTGAACATAAACTTTAAGAACTTTCTCAACGCTCTTTCCTGAAGCTGTAGCTGTTACAGTAACCTTAGCAAGAGCACCCTTCTTCTTAGCTGCCTTCTTAGTAGCCTTAACCTTTAAAACGCCACCAGCTGTTGAAACAACCTTAACGAATGACTTGTTGCTAACTGCGCTAACTACTGCTGTGCAAGTAGCAGGATCAACTGTATACTTAACTGTTGCTGCCTTCTTAGGTGCTACTACGAGAACCTTCTTTGCAAGTTCAACTGAAGCAAGTGTAGCTGCTGCCTTTGTAGCTGCTGCCTTTGTAGTTGCTGCCTTTGTAGCTGCTGCAGGTGTAGTTGTAACTGCTGGCATAGTTGTTGTTGTAACTGTAGCTGTAGCTGTAGCTGTAGCTTCTGGTGTAGAAGTAGAAACTGCTGCTTCAGATGTTACATCTGTTGTTGTCTCTGTTGTCTCTGCTGCCTCTGTAGCTGTGTCAGCTGCCTTAACGTTTGAAGGTACTGCTACGCTTGTTACTACTAAAGCTCCAACAAGCATTGCTGCGAATGCCTTCTTGATTTCCTTTGTTAAATTCATAATAATATCTCCTCCTGATATAATTAAAAAGTGAAATTTATTTTTCGTGAAGATCCACCCCGTATCGACTTTCCTAATCTCTCAACGTTCGTCAATCTTTCAACGACAGACGTATTCTATCACAATATCTCAAAAAAAAAAGGCCAAAAAAAATTTTTTTTTGACCTCTTTAATGTACAAAATATACAAAGAAAACGTAACATACGCGAAAGAAATTACGAAATTCTTACAAAAACCACTGTTTTTTGTAATTTTTACCCCATTTCTTTTGGTAAAAATATATAAAACTATTAATTCACATGTATCAATTTGTATAAATTTACTACGTTATCATTTTATTTATCAATATTAACCAATCTTAAAAATCAATAATATAAAACGTTTATTAGTCGGTATTACTTACGCAACACTTACTCTAATCGGATGTAACGCTACACCCTGTATCCCATCAGCATTAACTTTAGGGAATACTTTTCTCATAATCTGATAAGCTCCATTTACATCAGCATTAATTTTTATTCCGTTATTACTAACGAATAAACCACGCTGCACTCTACG
>JAILNN010000119.1 GCA_024691565.1 Lachnospiraceae bacterium
TCCGTCGGACCAGAGATTTGCTTACAGCTTCCTTCAGATTCCACCTCACGATGGACACCCTTGCTGTTCAGCTATACACTTCCCACTATCTGGGCGTGTTCGGGACTTGCACCCGTTAGAGCGCGCCCATGGCGCGCAAACCAAATAAAGGTAGGGCCTATTAAGCCCTACCTTTTATTTAAATCATTTTTTATTGTTTTACAATTGTTTAACAATGGTTAAAATATTAGCCCCGTCTTTGTATTCATATTCAACGGCATCCATACTCTTTTTAACCATATAAATTCCTAGTCCACCAATTTCTCTTTCCTCAGCAGACAAGGATACATCAGGATCTTCTTTCGCAAGAGGATCATATGGTTTCCCCTCATCAACAAAGGTAACATAAACAGACAATGGATCATCCTTAACTTCAACCCTAACTGTTGCAACTCCAATAACTGGAGAATATGCATAGTTTGCAATATTAACAAAAAGCTCTTCAACTGCAATATCAATCTGCATCTGAGTCTTCATGCTACATTCATACTTTTCAAGTTCGGCGTCAACAAAAGAAAGAACCACACTCAAATTATCAACCTTTGCATCTACTGTTAATTCATTCATTGGCAACTCCTTATAATAATCTTACTCAATAGTAAGAATATCAACAAAACCTGTTACGTCAAAGATTTCCATAATCTCTTCATTAACATTAGTAATCTTCATACTTCCCTGCTTATTCATAGTTTTCTGAGCAGAAAGAAGAACTCTAAGTCCAGCAGATGAAATATAATCCAAGTTAGCCATATTAATAACTAATTCTGTTAATCCATCATAAGAATTCTTAAGCTCTGTTTCAAGTTCTGGTGCAGTTGTAGTATCAAGTCTTCCCTCAATTACAACCTCTAATTCACTTCCATTTAAATTTTTCTCAATTGTCATTTCCAGTTCCTCCATTTTATTATTTTAGATAATGTCTTAAATAAGACCTCCCAAAAAATACTTATTCAAGAATTTTCCCAGTATTCTAAACCGTTTCTGTCGGTCATAAACTAATGTAAATTTTACAATATTTATTGGTCCTTGTCAATGTTATGTCCCTTAAATTCTAGTATTTCATGTAAATAAAACACTATTATTAATCTCTAGACTATTAATCTCTAGACTCAACCACCAAAATAACTCCATTTTTAAAATCAACCTCTGCGGTAGCAACATCAGATGCACTTTCTAAAAACTGATTACTGATTCCTCTACTCCTACCAACCTCCAAATCAAAGTCCGAAACCACGTACTTAAGCCCTTTAATACTTAATCCTGTGACATCTCCTCCAAATGGTAATAAAGAAATATATTTTCCATAAAGCTCACTTTTTTTAAGTCTAAAGCCTTTGTTTTCCATGTAAATTTTTGAAAATTCATCGTAAATCTCTGCCCTTATATTATTCTTAAGAGCAAAATAAAGAAGATGGATATTTGCAAAATATTGGTCAGCTCTTCCACCAGTTGCACCCAAAATTACCACATCAGAAAAACCTCTTTTAGTGCACTCAAGTATTGCGAGTTCTAAATCCGTCTCATCCTTTTCAGGTGGGAACCTTAAAACTTCACACTCACCTTCACTGTATTTACCCAAAATATCAAGGTCAACACTGTCAAAATCCCCCATAATAATATGGGGGATTATATTTAATTTATATGCAGCCTCTAAACCCGAATCAGTGCATATAACATTATCAAATTTTTTGTTTTCTAAAAATTGCTGACAGAACTCGAGATTATAAATTCCACCGCAAAAAATCAAAGTCTGTGACATAAATCTTTCCTCTCAAAATCATGTAAGACAAATCAGCCACTAATTTCAGAAACTAAGTTCTTAACATTATCAGTTATATTTCCATTGAATACGGCAGTTCCAGCAACGATAACATCCGTTCCAGCTTCATAAGCCTTTCTAATGTTTTCTTGCTTAACTCCACCATCAATCTCAATCTCATAGGTATATGAATTTGCTTCTCTAATATCAGCCAATTCTTTAACCTTATTTAACTCACCTTCCAGCATTGTCTGTCCACCAAAACCTGGATGAACAGTCATAACAAGAATAGTATCAGCATACTTCAAATACTTTTTAATCGAAGCCACGCTCGTTTCAGGATTAATAACAATACCCGCCTTTTTACCATAGTCCTGAATCTTGAGAAGGGTAGACTTCAAATCGCTACATGCTTCATAATGAACCAGAATGGCATCTGCGCCACACTCAGCAAAATTCTTAATATATCGCTCAGGTTTTTCAATCATAAGATGTACATCAAAAAACAAATCTGTTTCCTGTCTTATTGAAGTAATTACAGGCATTCCAAAGGATATGGACGGTACAAACATTCCATCCATAACATCAACATGGATCATTGAAACTCCTGCTGCTTCAATTTCTTTAATATTTTCACCTAAACGGTTGAAATCTGCTGCCAAAATCGATGGCGCTAGCTTAGACATTTTGTCATCCTCCTGTTACTCAGCCGGTTTAAACTCGACATTATATGTTCCGTCAAGAACAACATCACCCTTACAAATTGTTGCAGTTCCATTACTTGGGCTGCTAACATCCTCAATAGTAAAGGTCTTAGGGAAGTCTGTGTAGCTTAATTCTGACTGATAAGCTGTCCACTTCTTTCCATCCTGCTCAATAATAACCTTAATAGTAGCAGGATCCTCACCTTCAGCGAAAGGATTTGTACTAACATAGAATGAACCTGTGTAGCTAACCGGTGACTCTGTAGGCGCCTCTGTTTCCTTAGGACCTGAGCTTACAGTATAGTAAATCGAAGTTCCTTTTTCAACTTCAGTTCCAGCTGCGAGAGACTGATCAATAATCAAACCTTCCTCAACAGTAGATGAATTTGCATATGTAACGCTCGCACTTTCAACAACGAGACCTGCTTCAGAAATCTTCTTAAGAGCAACTGTTTCCTTCTTACCAACAAGATTAGGAACACTCGCCATATTACTTTCTGAACCATTACTCATTATCAATATAACAGATGAACCTTCTTCAACACTTGTACCAACTACAGGATCGGTTCCAACTGCTTTTCCTTTTTCAACCTTATCACTATATTCTGTCTTAACACTTGAAACCTGAAGACCAGCTTTTTCAAGAATTTCACGTGCTTCTTCTTCACTCTTCTCAGCAACCTCTGGAATAGTTGCACCTTCAGCAGAATAGTAAATAGTTACAATGTCATATTCATCTAAGAACTCACCCGCTTCTGGCTTCTGTCCGATAACGGTGTTAGCTTCTTCATCAGACTCTTTATCCTTAAGTGTATATTTCAAGTTAAGATCTGTAAGCATCTTCTCTGCTTCTTCAAGAGTATGTCCCACAAGATCAGGAACTTCAACTCCGTCTTCAGTTGATGTTGCAGCCGGTGTTGCAGTTGCCTTAGCATCATCCTTAGAAGATGTTCCAGGTAAATCCCACCAACCAACGAAAGTACCAATAAATAAAACAATAACTGCAACAATAATAACTGCTATAATTGCACTACAAATCTTAATTATTCTTTCAAGCTTAGGATCAATTTCTGCATCATCAGTTTCTTCTTCAACTTCTGGCTCTTTTCTTTCAGGAGCAGCCTTAACTTCAGGTCTGCTAGCCTTCTTTAACTCCTTAATTTCGTCAGGAGTAATAGTTCTAGTCGCTGAAGCATCAACAGGTAATGCAATCTGAACATAATTACCATCAGGTTCCTTAAGAGCCTTCTTTAAATCAATAATAAGCTCATCTGCTGTAAGATATCTCATCTCCGGTTTTTTCTGCATACACTTGGAAACAACCTTAGCAACAGAATGAGGAATGTTAGGATCGATCTCATCAAGTAAAAGTGCCTCATCTTGAATATGTGATAAAGCAACAGTTACAGTGCTATCTCCCTCGTAAGGAACTGATCCAGAGAACATCTCATACATCGAAACACCAAGTGAATAAATATCGCTCTTTTCATCGCTATATCCACCTCTTGCCTGCTCAGGACTGATGTAATGAACAGAACCCATAGCATTTGATGTAATTGTATTTGAGGTTGCAGCCTTAGCAATACCAAAGTCTGTAACCTTTACCTTGCCTTCTTTTGAAATAATAATATTCTGAGGCTTGATATCTCTATGAATAATATGATTGTCGTGGGCTGCCTTCATTCCTTGAGCTATCTGAATGGAAATTCCAACTGCCTCTCCAACATCTAATTTTCCTTTTTTCTCAATGAACTTCTTGAGAGTAATACCCTCAACTAATTCCATAACGATGAAATAAAGTCCATTATCCTCACCAACGTCATAAACGTTAACAATATTAGGATGAGAAATTCCAGCAACGGCTTGAGCCTCTGCCTTAAACTTTGCGACAAACTTAGCATCATTTGAATATTCCTGCTTTAAAATCTTAATTGCCACAAATCTGTTAAGCCTATGATCTTTAGCCTTATACACATCTGCCATTCCACCGGAACCGACTTTTTCAGTTATCTCATACCTTTCACCTATCATCATACCCGGATTGACCATATCATTTCTCCTATCTTTTTACTCTTAACACTTATAATTACACCTTTAAACCCACAATGCTTCTTTTAAACCTCAACTAAAACTGCAGTAATATTATCCATTCCACCCGCTTCGTTGGCCCTGTCAATAAGCGTATCAACAGCTTCCTTCAAAGTTTCGGAATGATTAACAATATATAAAATATCGTAATCTTCAACCATATTAGTCAGACCATCTGAACAAAGCAAAATCTTATCTCCCTTATCTATTGCAAGTTCGAATGAATCTGCTACAACCGTAGGATCAATTCCTAAGGCTCTGGTTATTATGTTCTTCTGCGGATGAATTCTTGCTTGACTCTCAGTCAAGTCACCTCGTCTTACCATTTCACTAACTAAAGAATGGTCATTAGTAATCTGAGTTATTGAATCTTTAATAAGATACAGCCTTGAATCACCAATATTTGCAACATAAAGCTTATTTTTCATTATTGTTGCCGCAACAACTGTTGTTCCCATTCCCGCAAGTGCGGGGTTTGAAATCGAGGCATTAAATACCTCACTATTTCCGAACGCAACAGCCTCATTGAAAATTGAAACTGGTGTTTTAATATTGGTATTAGATATAAACGAAACCATACTATTAACACATAGTTTCGACGCAAAGTCTCCAGCTGCGTGTCCACCCATACCATCTGCAACTATATAAAGATTCTGGAAACTACCTGTAGCTTTTTCAGTCGCAAAAAAATAGTCTTGGTTCACGTCACGTCTGACTCCAACGTCAGTCTTTGCATATGACTTCATGCAGTTTCCTCCTTCTTTTAATCATTAATATTTATTCCCTAAAACAGCGCCAAAACACTAGGCACCCATTATTTCTATCAAACAATATATTATTGTACTATATAACTAAAAAAATTACAAGTTTGTGATATTATGAACTAGATTTTCTTAATTGTCCACAAGCTGCATCGATATCACTTCCTAATTCTCTCCTAATAGTAACATTTATATGATTATTTTCAAGCATATTTTTAAAGTTCTGAATGTTCTTTTGTCTAGAACGCTTACCAAAACGCCCTTCCACCTGATTCAAAGGAATTAAATTCACATGGAAAAGATGATTCTTCATAAGTAAACTTAGCTCTGCAGCATTTTCCGGAGAGTCATTAACACCCTCAACAAGGGTATACTCAAAGGTAACCCTTCTTTTTGTCTCCTTAACAAAATCCTCACACGCCTCAAGAATCTCAGCGATAGTGTATTTATTAGCGACTGGCATCATCTCTCTTCTAATCTCATCATTAGGTGCATGAAGAGAAATTGCGAGGGTAATATGTAAGCCCTCTTTTGAAAGCCTTCTTATGTTTTCAACAATTCCACAGGTCGAAACTGTAATGTTTCTCTCGCTAATATTAAGGCCATTCTCATCAGAAATCATCCTGACGAAACGCATGACATTCTCGTAATTATCAAAGGGTTCGCCAATTCCCATAATAATTATATTTGAAACCCTCTCTCCTGTGTCTCTCTCGATATTATACACCTGTTCAAGCATCTCAGATGGAGCAAGAGACCTCACAAGTCCGCCGACGGTAGATGCGCAAAATCTGCATCCCATACGGCATCCAACCTGACTGGAAACACAGACACTATTACCATGTTTATATCGCATAAGCACAGTTTCAACGGCATTACCATCATTAAGTCTCATCAGGTACTTAGCCGTACCATCAAGTTTAGAAACCTGTTTAATATCAATTTTTGCAACATTAAGGACGCTAACTTCCTTTAGTTTTTCCCTAAATGACTTAGAAATATTTGTCATCTCATCGAAGCTTACTACCTTTTTCTTATGCATCCATTCATAAATTTGCTTTGCCCTAAATGGTTTCTCACCAATACTTCCGATAAACTCTATAAGTTCAGGCAAATCAAGCGATTTAAGATCTACCAAAGCATCCTCCATCTTTCTATACTACAAGAATTAAATTTTCAAAACCTAAAATTATAAACTCTCAAACATAAATTATAACCATCTAAACCAAAAACTAAACTCTCAAACCTTAATCAAATTTCACAAATTAAGAATCACTACTCTTGACAAATTTAGAAACAAAGAATCCATCTGTATCTGCATAATTTGGAAGAACTTGAATATATCCGTCTTTTCCAGTCATACCCTTAAGGCGCTCAGGGAGCTTCTCCTCAATAGAAACCGGTGTAAGACCAAGCTTCTTTTTAATCCAAACTACATTATCAATATTTTCTTCCTTTGTGATTGTACATGTACTGTAAATCAAGGTTCCGCCCGGTTTTAAATATCTAACAATATTTCCCAAAATTTGCTTTTGAAGTCTAGCAAGACTCTTAATATCATCATACTTTGTTTTATATTTAATATCACATTTTTTACCCATAACTCCTAGACCAGAGCAAGGTAAATCAGCAATTATAATATCAAAATTTTCTTTAAATTCTTCGTTATACTCAGTCGCATCCTGCTTCTTAAGTTTAACATTATGAATGTTTAATCTCTTTAAATTATCGCGAATTAAGTTAACCTTTTGTTTGCTAACATCACAGGAAATAACTCGACCTTCACCCTCATCAATCCTGTTATCTTCAGCTTTACTCTCGCTCTCCTTACTAATTCCCTGTGCTAAAAATCCCTTTTTCCTAAGAACATCAGCTGCGAAAATTGACTTTCCACCAGGGGCAGCACAAACATCCAAAATCTGCATTCCATCTTCAATATCAAGGACCGCTCCCACAAGCATTGAACTTTCATCCTGAACCTGAATAAGCCCTTCATTAAATGCCTTCAAATCACTAAGACGTCCATAATCAGAAATCCTAAGCGCATAGTCAAAAAAGTTCCCCTTCTTAACACTCGCCTTATCTTCAAGTAAAGACACTACAATCTCCTTAACATCACCCTTAGAAAGCATGCATCTAACTGTCGTTTCTGACTTATCTTTATAAAAGCTTTGGAGAATCTTCTCCGTCTCATCGCCAAAGTTTTCAAGTAAATATTTAACTATCCAGGATGGCATTGAATACCAAACCATGTAATGCTCAATTGGATTTTTCTTTAAAGAAGGATATGGAATTTCATCCTTTCTCCTGACAACATTTCTAAGAACACCATTAACAAAGCCCTTAAGACTAGCAACCTTTTTATAGACCGTAAGCTTAACCGCCTCGTTAACCGCCGCAGAATCCGGCACACTATCCATATATATAATTTGATATATTCCCATTCTAAGAATATCTTTAACAACACTTTTAATTCGAACATTAGAGTCCGAAACCATGTAATCGATAATATAATCCATCTCAGTAAGTCTCTCAACAGTACCCTTTGAAAGCCTACCAATAAAGCTTTTTTCCTGAGAAGTTAAAGAAGGATACCTCTCAAGAGTTTCACTAAGAACCTTATCAATATATTCATTTCCCGCCAGAGTTTTGTAAATAACATCTAAAGCGACTGCTCTTTCATTGATCTTTCTAGCGGACTTTTTTCCACCACTTTGTCTATCATTGGTCATTAGTTAATTTAACCCCCAGAACTTCATGAACTCCCCTAAGAAAGCTACCTGTATCCATTCTCTTCTTACCTGCAAGCTGAACCTCATCTACTCCTAAGTATCCTTCTGCCGTTTTGACAAAAAACTCATCCTTGGAAACACCAGCAATAACACTGCATTCAGCATTTTCAATAAAGGAATCAGGAAGAACTAAACTCTTAACCTCTTCCTCACTTAAAACCTCTGTTTTCCAAATTTTAAGCTGCTTACCCTCAAAGAAGGTAAAGGTTCCAGGCCAAGGACTGAGCCCGCGAACTGTTCTTTCAAGCTCTTCTGCGCTCTTACTGAAGTCCAATCGTCCCATTTCCTTATTAAGCATCTTCGCATAAGGGGTTGTGCTCTCACCCTGTTTAACAGGACTAAGCCTACCCTCAATAGCATCATCTAAAACCTTAAGGATAGCAGGTCCACCCATCTCAGAAAGAGTATCAAAAAGGCTACCACCCGTCTCATCATCCTTAAGTTTATATTTCTCTACATAAAGAATATCGCCTGTATCAAGCCCTTCATCCATCTGCATAATTGTCACACCAGTTTCAGAATCGCCATTTAAAATTGACCACTGAATAGGCGCCGCTCCTCTCCATGCAGGAAGAAGAGATGCATGGACATTCAAGCATCCATACTTAGGTAAATCCAGGATTTCCTTTGAAAGAATCTGTCCATATGCAACAACAATAATGACATCAGGATCATACTTTTTAAGCATATCCAAATTTTCATTCTTGATTTTTTCAGGCTGATAAACATCAATTCCATATTTAAAGGCTGTCTCCTTAACAGGAGGAGGAACTAATTCCTTCTTACGTCCCTTAGCCTTATCTGGCTGAGTCACAACCAATTTAACATCATGTTCGCTATTGATAAGCGCTTCAAGAGTAGGAACAGCAAAATCCGGTGTTCCCATATAAATAATATTCATATCTTGCCTCTCATAAATTAATCTTCAAGGTCTTCCTCGTCGAAATCCTCTTGATAAACATTTTCCAACTCGCCTTCAACCTTATCAACATACATCTTTCCATCAAGATGATCAATTTCATGCTGGAAACAACGTGCAAGAAGTCCTTCTCCCTCAAGAATAACCTCTTCCATATCTCTATTTAAACACTTAACCTTACAAGTCATTGCACGAGTTACAATACCATGTTTTCCAGGAACACTAAGGCATCCTTCATCTCCTGTCTGAGTACCATCCATTTCAATAATCTCAGGATTAATTAAAACCATAGGCGAATCAGCCTCTGGAGAAACATCAATAACAACGATTCTCCTAAGAACTCCAACCTGAACAGCCGCAAGTCCTACCCCACCTGAACTATACATAGTCTCAAGCATATCGTCAATTAATTCACTAAATCTTGGTTTCATTTCAGTAACCGGCTTAGAAATCTTATTTAAAATTTCATCCGGATATGTTCTAATTTCTCTTAATGCCATCTTAACCTCCTATGTTATTTTATATTGGATGACCATGTTTTTAATAGAATTTTCCTTCAAATAATTCTTTGAAAAATCCTGAATTCCATCTCGAATTCTTTCAAGTTTTTCCTCTTTTTCACCCTTAATATAAATAAGCATTCTAAAAATATTATTTATCTTATAAACATCTGCCTCGACAGGTCCAAGAGCAAGAATTGATTTCCTCTTCAAATACTCTGAAACAGTGTCAGAGAAGGACTTAAGCTCTTCTTCCTTAGGAGACAACATAAGTATTTCAAGTATATGTGAAACGGGCGGATATTGCAAGTTTTTACGCCTTTTAATTTCACTTGTATAGTAATCTCGGTAATTATTTGAGGCTGCACATCTTATCACAGGACTATCAGGCTGATAAGTCTGAATAACCACATCACCCGGCTTATCTCCTCTTCCAGCACGACCAGAGGCCTGAACCAAAAGCTCATAGGTTTGCTCAGCAGCCTTATAATCATTAACATTTAAAGACATATCTGCCGCCAAAATTCCTACTAGCGTACAATTTGGAAAGTCATGTCCCTTAACAATCATCTGAGTTCCAACCAGGATATCTGCCTCTCCCTTTGAAAACTTTTCAATAATCTTATCATGACCATTCTTAACCGAAGTTGTGTCTCTATCCATCCTAAGGACTCTTGCGCCAGGGAAGGTTTCATTAACCATCTTCTCAACCTTCTGAGTTCCCGTACCAAAGGTTCCAATATACTTAGAATTACACTTTGGACAAGTCTTTGGAAAAGCAGTTTCATAGCCGCAATAATGGCATTTTAATATTTTATTTCCTCTTCCATCAGAATGTGCCTTCAAAGAAACAGAGCAATTTGGACAAAGAATTGCCTCTCCACACTCCCTGCATGAAACAAAGCCAGAATACCCTCTTCTATTGATGAAAAGCATAACCTGCTCCTTCTTTTGAAGCCTATCCAAGATAAGTTCATGAAGCTTCGCTCCAAAAATCGAACGATTATGCCTCTTTAATTCTTCCCTTAAATCCGTAATCCAAATCGTAGGAAGAACCGCTCCATTAACTGCCCTCTCTCTAAGAGTAAAATAGTGATACTCACCGATTTGAGCCTTGTAGGCCGCCTCAATCGAAGGTGTCGCAGAGCCAAGAACAAAGAGCGCCCCCTCTTCTCTAGCAATATATTCAGCAACCTTTCTAGCATGATACTTTGGAGAATACTCATTTTGATAACTACTCTCATGTTCCTCATCCATAACAATCATACCTAGGTTTTGAAAAGGAGTAAAAAGCGCTGAACGAGGTCCAATCATAATATCAATAAGACCTTCCTTCGCACGTTTATACTGATCATATCTCTCTCCATGCGAAAGCCTTGAATGCATACATGCACATCTATCACCAAAGGCCGCAGTAAAACGCTTAATTGTCTGGAATGTGAGGGCAATTTCAGGGATAAGAACAATCACCTGTTTACCCGATTTAACAACCTCTTTAATAATATTTATATAGCAGAGTGTCTTACCACTTCCAGTAATACCATGAATAAGACAAGGCTTTAAAGTACTTGGATTCTTGATATCAATACTCTTGTAAAGCTCAGTAATTTTATCACAAACATTTTTTTGCTCATCATTTAATTCAATTTCATTTTCATTTGGTAACGACTCAGAAAGCCCATCATATGGGTTTCTAAAGATAACATTTTGATAAATCTTAATAAGCCCCTTTTTCTCAAGAGACTTTAAAACAGCACTTTCAAGGAGATACCTTTTTCTAAGTGCGTCAAAATCTATATAACCATCATCTAATACAAAGGGATTTCCCTCTCCACTCTTCTTTTCATAGATATCAATAAGAATCTTTAAAAACTCAACCTGCTTAACATATTTTCTTTTCTCAGCGGTTTCCAAGGCAGCTTTAAGTTCCTCACCACCAACTATTATCTTAAGATAAGTCCTGTTCTTTTCCTTGATTTGCATCTTAACAGGCATAACCGCCTTTATTGCATCATTCAAATTAGAACCTGTTGTATGCTTCAACCAAACTGCCAACTTGAAAAACCTAGACATCGGTGTAATGCTATTTTCAACCGTTCCACTGATGTATTTCATTTTAGAAATATCAAAATTCGGCTCCTCTGTTAAATTAATTACATAACCCTCCATTTGGCGGTTTGAATTGCCAAATGGAATCTTAACTAAAGAGCCGATTGATATTTTATCCTTTAATTCATCACTAACTTTATATTGAAAAGGCCTATCCAAAGCCTTAACAGAAATATCCGGAATAACATCCGCAAATAACATAGCTTCTCCTTACAAAAGTTCTTTTGCTCCGAGGCAAAGCTCAACATCATCCATATGATGCTTCACCCCTTCAATTTCCTGGTAATCCTCATGTCCCTTACCAGCAACAACAATAACATCTCCAGGAAGCGCATTCTTAATCGCATACTCAATAGCTTCCTTTCTATCTATTATTGTAACATATTCTCCGCCTCCTCGTTCTACACCAGTAACGATATCAGCGATAATATCCTCTGGCTTTTCAAAACGTGGATTATCCGATGTTACGATGGTCAAATCTGCCATCTTAGAAGAAATCTCACCCATCTCAAAACGACGGTCTCTCGAACGATTTCCACCACATCCAAATAGACAAACAAGTCTCTTAGGCTTATATTCACGAAGTGTAGAAAGAAGACTCTCAAGACTCATCGCATTATGCGCATAGTCAACCATAACTGAAAACTTGTCAGAAATCTTAACCATCTGAACTCTACCACGTACATGAATATCCTGAAGTGACTTAGTAATATCTTCCTTGCTAACACCAAAATGCTCACAAATACTAATTGCAGTGAGCGAATTATATACACTAAACTTTCCAGGAATATCAATCTTAACATCCATATTAAGGGCTCCTGAAAGCTTATATTTAACGCCAAGACTTCCACCCTCATTAAAGAGATTCACATCACAAGCTCTTAAATCAGCATTCTCATTAAATCCATATGTCTGCATCTCACATGTATGTCCCTCTGTAATCTCATTGAAATGAGGATCATCCATATTGAAAATTCCAAGCTTACACTGCTTAAAAAGTAAGCTCTTACACTGAAGATATTCTTCAAAATTTTCATGCTCAGCAGGGCCAATATGGTCCGGTGAAAGGTTTGTAAAGATTCCATAATCAAAGGTAAATCCATCAACTCTCTGAAGCTTTAAGGCTTGAGAAGAAACCTCCATAACAACACACTTAATTCCAGCATCAACCATCTCGCGGAAGTATTGCTGAACCACATATGACTCAGGCGTTGTATTTACCGAAGGAATTTTCTTATTTCCAATAATAGTCTCAATTGTACCAATAAGACCAGTCTTAATTCCAGAATTTTCCAATATAGATTTAACCATATAGGTTGTTGTAGTTTTTCCCTTGGTTCCAGTGATACCAATTGTCTTAAGTTCATTTGCAGGATGTCCAAAAAAGGCTGCAGAAAGGCAAGCTAAAGCAGCTCTAGTATTCTTAACCTTAATAATTGTAACCTCTTCCTCATTAACTCCAGCATCCTTAATGGAATTAAATGCATCCTCTTCCCTCTCAACTACAACTATTCTCGTGCCAGCACTTAAAACCTGAGATAAAAACGCATGTCCATCACTCTTCGCGCCAACAATCGCAACAAAGACAGAGCCAGGCCCTGCCTTTCTAAAATCGTAAACTAAACTATCAACTTCTTTTTCATCGTTTCCCAAAACAATTTCATAATCCGAAAAATCAAGCAATTCTGATAATAACATATTTTCACCCCCATATAATCTCAATTTAAGATTAACAATTTCCACTAACTATTTCTTTGCTATCAATATCTTCCATTTTATCAATAATATTCCTCTTAATCTTAAAGAAGAACAAAAGTGTAACGGTAAATGAGCCAATCTCTGCAATAGGGAATGACCACCAAACCATTTCTACTCCTCCTATTTTACCTAAAATATAGGCAGCAGGCAATAGAATAATTAACTGTCTGGATAAAGAATTTATCAAACTGTAAATACCATTTCCAAGTGCCTGGAAAAGACCTCCCGTAAGGATACAGAACCAAGCAAAAAGATAATGAATTCCAATCTTTCTAAGCGCAGGCACACCAATATCTAACAACGCCGAATCACCTGTATCAAAGATAAGAATAAGCTTATCAGGTATGATTTCAAACATCAAAAATCCAATGAAGATAAGACAAAATCCGTAAATCAGCGAAAGTCTATAACTCTTCATCATTCGCTTTTTATGTCTCGCGCCATAATTATATCCAATAATAGGAACAAGTGAACTATTCAAGCCAAAAAGCGGCATAAAGAAAAAGCTCTGCAATTTATAGTAAACAGTAAATACTGCAACTGCTCCTGAATTAAGCGATAAAAGGATCGCATTCATTCCAAAGTTCATAACTGAACCTACTGCCTGAAGGCAGATTGCAGGAAGTCCAACTTCATATATCTTCTTAATAACCTTGAAATTAGGTTTAAAGCCTTTTAGTTTAAATTGAATATCTGGGTTCTTCTTTATATTGAGGTAAAGTCCAATAATAGTCGCAACCGTCTGACCAAAAACTGTTGCTAGGGCCGCTCCAGCAACTCCCATTTTAGGAGCTCCAAAAAGACCATAAATTAAAATTGGGTCCATAATCAAGTTAATAACTGCACCTGAAATCTGTGGAATTATCGAAAGAGAGGTTCTTCCGGTAGATTGAAGAAGTCTCTCAAAAATAAATTCCATATATACAGCAAGAGAGCAACAGCAAATTATTCTAAGATATGTCTCGCCATATTCAAGTTTTCTTCCTGTCGCACCCTGTCCAGCAATAACCATTCTCGCAAAGAAAATACCAATAATAAGCGAAATTATATAGCTCATCACCATAAGGAAAATTCCCTGCATTGCTGTATCGTTTACAAGCTTCTGCTTCTTCTCTCCAAGTGCCCTCGATAAAACTGAGCTAACGCCAACGCTTGTACCAATTCCAAATGCAATAATTACAATCTGAATCGGGAAAGCAAGACCTAGAGCACTAATCGCATCAGTTCCCGCGGATACGAATTTCCCAGCACTATCATAAACCTTTTCATTCGTTGTAATTCTTGAAACAAAGACACTATCCACAACGTTATATAGTGCCTGAATAAAATTAGACACCATCAAAGGTACCGCCATAGAAATCAAAAGGCGGTTAACCGGCATGGTGCCCATTTTATTTTCTGTCTTTACACTTTTTGCTTCCATAATTTCCTCTCAAAGCTACACATTTTTACCTGCCTGATAAAGAGCAATACTCGCAGCTATCGGCAAATTCAAACTATCAATTTTATTTGAAATTGGAATAATTACAGGCGTACCAATTTCAAGAAATTCGTCCGGAAGTCCAGTAGCCTCATTTCCAAAAATCAAAGAAAAAGTTCCTTCAGGCTTAAGCTCGTAAGCTGAAATCTTAGCTTTAAGCATGAAAGGATAAAGCTCCCTATCTATGTCTTTATCATCGATTTTACAAGTCTTATAGGTATTTAAGTATTCATCGAAACTTTCAAAATATCGAATATTCATCGAAAACAATGCACCCATAGATGCCCTAACAGCCTTAGGTTCAAAAATATCAACCGCAGGTCTGATAATAGCCATATTATTAATTCCAAATCCAAGGGCACTTCTCATAATTGTACCAATGTTTCCGGCATTCGAAGGATTAACAAGAACAATGTGAGATTTATTTCTTTCTAACTCTGAATCAAACTTCTTAAAAACTCCGATAACAAAGGTATTTTCCTTCTCAGAAAGCACATTAAAAGGCTTATCACTGTAAATAACCTCTGTATTCGTATTTTTACAAAGTTCTAATAACTTATTAAAGTTTTCATTTTTATTAATCTTAGAATGAACATATACCCTCAGAACATCCTCAGGCTTGAACTTCAAAAGTTCAAATGTAAGGGTAATTCCTAGGGCATATGAATATTCTGAATCTTTTTTATATTTTTTAAATGGCATTTTAAATCCTCTTGAGCCTAAAAATCTTATTTCTGATTCTTCTTAGCTCTGAATCTTAATGTAGAATCCAAAATCTTCTTTCTAATTCTAAGGTTCTCAGGTGTGATTTCCAAAAGTTCATCAGTATCAATGAAATCAAGAGCTTCCTCAAGAGATAACTTCTTAGGTGGAACAAGTCTCAAAGCATCATCTGATGAATTTGAACGAGTGTTACTCAAATGCTTAGTCTTACATACGTTGATTTCAACGTCCTCAACCTTACCGCACTGACCAACAACCATTCCGCCATAAACCTTCTCACCAGGTCCGATAAAGAGTTGTCCTCTATCCTGCGCGATGAAAAGACCGTAGGCCACTGCCTCACCAGCTTCAAATGCGATGATAGAACCCTGATTTCTATATTCAATATCTCCCTTATATGGGCCATATTCTTCAAAAACAGTATTAATAACACCATTTCCCTTAGTATCAGTGAGGAACTCTCCTCTATAACCGATAAGACCTCTTGAAGGGATGATAAACTCAATTCTTGTAGTACCAGCACCAATTTGAGTCATGCCGATAAGTTCGCCCTTTCTCATAGAAAGCTTCTGAATTACAGCACCACTAAATTCATCTGGAACGTCCACAAATGTTCTCTCATATGGCTCAAGAAGTTTTCCTCTTTCATCCTTCTTGTAAAGCACCTCTGCCTTAGAAACCGCAAACTCAAAACCTTCACGACGCATGGTCTCAATCAAAACTGAAAGATGAAGTTCACCTCTACCAGAAACCTTAAAGTTATCTGTATTCTCTGTTTCCTCAACTCTAAGAGAAACATCAGAATTTAATTCCTTAAAGAGTCTGTCACGAATCTGTCTAGAAGTAACAAACTTTCCTTCCTGTCCAGCAATAGGGCTATCATTTACCATAAAATGCATGGCAATTGTAGGCTCTGAAATCTTCTGGAAAGGAATCGGAACAGGATTATCAGGAGAGCAAATTGTATCACCGATATGGATTCCCTCAACACCAGAAACCGCAACGATTGAACCAACTGTAGCCTCATCAACTTCAACTCTCTGCAAGCCCTCAAATTCGTAGAGCTTAGTAATCCTTGTCTTTATCTGTTTATCATCATCATGGTGGTTCACAATAACAACTTCATCATTTACATGAATAGTACCATTATCAACCTTACCAACACCGATTCTTCCTAAATAATCACTGTAATCAATTGTGCTAATAAGAAGCTGTGTAGCTGCTGTCTCATCTCCCTCAGGTGCTGGAATAAAGTCCATAATAGCATCGAAAAGTGGAGACATGTCTGTACCCTTTTCCTGTGGATCATTAGAAGCAACACCTTCTCTTGCAGATGCATAGATAAATGGGCAATCAAGCTGCTCATCATTTGCATCAAGATCCATAAAGAGTTCAAGAACCTCATCTACAACATCATCAGGTCTAGCCTCTGGTCTGTCCATCTTATTAATACATACAATAACAGGGAGTTCCAAACCAAGAGCCTTATTTAAAACGAACTTAGTCTGAGGCATAACACCCTCAAATGCATCAACAACAAGGATAACACCATTAACCATCTTAAGAACACGCTCAACCTCACCACCGAAATCAGCATGTCCAGGTGTATCAACAATATTAATCTTTGTTCCTTTATATGAAATCGCAGTATTCTTTGAAAGGATTGTAATTCCTCTCTCTCTTTCAATATCGCCGGAATCCATTACTCTTTCGGCAACTTCCTGATTATCTCTAAAAACACCACTCTGTTTAAGAAGCTCATCAACAAGTGTTGTTTTTCCATGGTCTACGTGCGCAATAATCGCAATATTCCTAACGTCTTCGCGTTTCATAATATTTCTCCATTTCTATATAAAACATTAAATTATAACAACTTTCCCACTTTATAACATTTATAGAGATAAATCAAGTTTTTTTATAAAAAATAAGATTTTTGTAACACTTACTGTCCCTCGGTATTAGCAGTTGGAGTCGCTGTAACCTCAGTACTTTCATCAGTATCAGCGGTTGCCTCAGCCTTAGCTTCAGGTGTAGCAGTAGCCTCTGGAGCCTCTGTCTCCGTAGTCTCAATCGTATCATCAGGAGTTGCTGATTCAAGAACCTGACTAATGGCTGTATCCTTCTTCTTAACTCTAAATTTAATCTTTCCAGTCGCAATCAATGTAAGTCCATTATCATTATAAATCTTAACATCTCTCTCATAATCGCCTTCTTCAAGTGAAGTACAATCAACATATACCGTCAGAGTCTGTGTAGTAAGTTCCCTAATAACAGACTTAATTCCGTAAACAGTAATCGTAATTTTATCATAATCGTTACTTAAGAGCTTAGCCCTATATCCAGATGTAAGATTCTTAAACTTAACATCTTTAGCAGCATACACAAGAGTTTTCTGTGCTGTTTTTTCAATATTAATCTTTAAAGAAAGTGTCTGATAATCAGGCATAACAATAAGTCCCTGCTCAAGATATTCCTGTGCGTTAATGTTTTGCTCTAACTCATCCGACTTAGAATTCATTCCATCAATCGAAATAGGAATTGTTAACTCTGTAGTTTTATTAAGTAACTCTTCATCACCATAAATCACAACATTTTCAGGAAGACACTCTGTACTAACATATTGATAGCCCTCTTCAGGATCACCAGTAATTTCAACATTAACCGGAATCGTCTTAGTCTCCTGCACACTACACTTAACTTTAACCTTCTTAGAACTAAATTCTAAGGTATCAGAAACAACTTCTTCATTATTTTCATCATAAGCCTTAACTTCAACCTTTTTAGAAAAGCTCTTAGAAACCTTATTTACATTAATTGTAGCCTTAAGCGTTGCGATCTCATTTATCGTAGTTTTACCGCCAGTAACTTCAATCATATTAGGCTTAACTTCATATTCTGCCAAAGCATAGCCTTCCTCTAAGATACCCTCAGTAACAACCTGAACCTGAAGTTGTTTCTTAGCCATCTCCTCAAGGTCAACCTTAAGAACATCATCACAACTAAGCGAAACCTCTCCAGCAAACTTTTCAATAATCTTAGGTGTAATATTAACCGCATTTACTGATGAAAGCTTTGATAAATCCGCCTCAGCGCTCAAATCATCAGTCCTAAGCTTATCAATAATACTCTTCTTTCCTTTAACAGTAATTCTAGCTATGTCACCGGATTTAATCTCATAAACCATATTCACAGATTCCAGCGCATCTCTATTTATAATATCAACCTCAACATTAAAGCTTTTCTCTTTAATAGGATCATCAATGTTAATAATGATAGTCCAAACAAGTGCCGCTAAAAACAAGGACAAAATTTTTAAAGGCAGATTTGTTATGAAAAGTCCTTTAAGTCTCGAAGACATCTTTATTTTGTTGGATGAATCATTGTCATTTCCCATATCGAAACCTCTTTTTAACCTGTTTTTTTCTAGTATTTTCTAGCTTTTCTCTAGTTTTTCTCTTCAACTTCATTTTTCTTGTTAGTTCTAAACCACTTAATTCCCTTACTATCTTCCTGATTACTACCTTGAATTTCAGTAAGCTTCTTAGTAAGAATTGTCGAATCAACATTTCTTAAAAGCATTCCACCAATAGCAACTGAAACCCCTCCTGTTTCCTCGGAAACAATAATCGTTAAACTATCAGAAATCTCACTAATTCCGAGCGCAGCCCTGTGTCTTGTACCAAGTTCCTTTGAAATCCTATAATTATCAGACAAAGGAAAATAACAGGTAGCAGCAATTATTCTATCATTCCTAATAATAACCGCACCATCATGAAGCGGAGTATTATGTTCAAAAATATTAATCAAAAGCTGACTACTAATCACAGAATCAATATTGATTCCACTTCTGATATTTTCGTTCAAATCAATTGTTCTTTCAATCGTAATAAGAGCACCTGTCTTATGTTTAGAAAGTTCTTCACAAGCACGAACAAGTGCGGTCACACTTTCATCAGAAAGAACTTGAACTTTCTTTAAATTATCATCAAATGAAATAAGAGATGAAACCATGCTCTTCTCACCAAGTTGCTCTAATGCCTTTCTAAGTTCAGGCTGGAACACGATAACAACAGCTGTGATACCAATAGCAATGGTCTTATCAAATATCCACATAATAACATTCATATCAAAAATATAGGCGATAAAATACGCACCAAACAAAACTGCGATACCTCTAACAAGAGCCCACGCCCTGGTTTTCTTCGCCCATTTAACAATATGATAAATTGAGAAAGCAATTATCAAAATCTCAATTCCATCTATCACTCCAAAATCAGGAAATGATATAAAAGTAAAATAATCTTTTAAGGATTGAATAAATTCTGTCATAAGCCTTACCTTTACTTTTCATTATATATTTTCATCAGAATTTTTATCTTCGTCTAAAGCATCAAAACCATTTTCTACAGCTTCTAAACTATTTTTTAAATCTTCTGAATTATCATCCAAATTTTCCTCGGAAACTTTCTTAAGTTCCTTTTCAAGCTTTTCAACACTCTTCTTAGTTCCAGTAGTAGTGTTTTTCTTTGCGTTATATCTCAAAATATTTCTTTCAGCCAAATTAATCTTAAGTTTTGGAACTGCCTTAACATAGTAATAGTAATCATCATCTTCAAATTGCATTTTTTCAACCTGCAGATAATTAAATGGAAACCTAAATAAAATTACAATATAAGCAATAACAACTGATATTAAAACTCTAATAAAAAGAACATAAATATGCTCATTTGACTGAAGCACAAAATTCATGATGTACATCAATGTCAATTCCAAAAAACCACCAGCAAAAACAGCTATATTAAATGCATGGTTAATACCTGAGGTTCTAATAAAATAAACTATCAAAGCCACCAGGATAAACACCAAAAATTCTCCATACATTGTCTGATTTGAGAAAATTTGTTCAAGTGTTTGATTAAACAACAAATCACCCTCAATACTCTGGGTAATTATTATCGACACCGAATCAAAAATATGATAACTAAGAATTCCACAGCACATTGAAACAGCCGCAATAGGAGTCATAAAAACGCCTAATAAAAGCGGAACAATGAATTCGAGTCTACAATAAAACAGGATAATCATTGTAACAATTAAATATGCATGTTCTGGTTCAAATCTCAAATATAGCAGGTACATAATTGCAATTAAAACACCTACCATAGCCGCTAAAGGAATCGAAATATAATATATATTTATTATTGCATACAGCATAACTGTAAGTAGCATAAATGTTGCTGGAAGAAACATGCTGATCGCCGAAATCAGCACAACTAAATACCATTTACTAAGCATTGGATTGTAACCAATAATTTGATTAATTACAAATAATCCTGCACATGAAAAACTAAATTTAAGTATTAAATCTATAATAAAATAATGTTTTTTATAAAATTCTTCTATCGTATTTCTCAAAAGAACAATTACGGACATTTTTAAATCCCCTTCTTTTCTCTTTCATAGTATTCTTCTAGTTCATTCAAGGCATCTCTGTAATCTTGTAAACCAGCTAGTTGTCTGTCATACTTATGTCTATAGTAAATAACAGAACTAATAATAACGATTATACTTATTACACCATAGGGGATTATGACCAATCTAATGTAGCTCATATAATTTTTAACAAATGCCGTTGATATGAGATAATTTGCTCTGTTGTAGACAAATATAAGAGCAATCAAAATGTAAGCAACAGAAATTAGGAGTACGTTTTCAAGAGTGTGAATAGCAGTATATCCAAACTTTTTATATCTAAGTTCCTTAATTTCTTTACGTTTTTCTTGACTTTCCAAATGATTAATCTTAGTCATGATACGTACTTTTTCTTCGCTTACCATCTTAAACCTCTCCTATTAAAATACATATAGACTAATAATAACTTTTGAATACCCATTTGTCAAATAATAACCCATTACAATTCCATTACATTTTTAGCAAAAATTCTGTATAAATTTTTCCACACTTTTTACACCGCATAATCCGTAATTTTTATTGACCTTAATCATTTAATTTGGTAAAATAGTACCATCTTAGGGATTTTGAAACACGAAAATTCAAAAAAAACAAATAATATTTTAATTTAGGAGGTTTAACATGGGAATTTTAACAAGATTTAAAGACATTATGTCTTCAAACATCAACGCACTTTTGGACAAGGCTGAGGATCCTGAGAAGATGATTGATCAGTGCATGAGAAATCTTACTTCAGACCTCAACAAAGTAAAATCTGAAACAGCTACTGTAATGGCTGAAGAGCAGAGAACAAAGAGAGAGTTAGATGAGTGTACAGCTGAAATCAACAAGCAGGTTGAATATGCTAAAAAGGCTATCGCTGCTGGTAATGAAGATGATGCTAAGGTATTCCTTCAGAAGAAGGCTACTCTTACAGAGAAGCAGGCTGACCTTCAGCAGATGTATGCTACAGCTCAGACTAATTCAGCTAACATGAAGGCTATGTACAACAAGCTCACAAAGGATGTTGCTACTCTCGAAGAGAGACGTGACCAGATTAAGAGCAAGATGAAGATGGCAAAGGCTCAGGAAAAGATGAACGAAATGACATCTTCTTCAGTTGGAGCAAACGCTTCAATGGATGCATTTTCTCGTTATGAAGAAAAGGCAAACAAGATGCTTGACGAAGCTAATGCTAAGGCAGAGCTCAACAATGCTACATTTGGTAATTCACAGGCAGATCTTGAAGCTAAATATGACGCAGCTCCAGAAGCATCATCAGATATTGATGCTGAACTCGCTGCACTTAAAGCAGAAATGGGTTCAGGTGCTCAATAATTTTGAGGACAAATAATTTAAAATACTATTTTGTTATGTTGCGAAAGGAGAAATTGATAAATGGGTTTATTTAGCGGACAATTTGCTAACGTTGTCGAGTGGGAAGAGTGGCGCGACGACATGATTTTCTGGAAATGGACAAACAGAGAAATTAAAAAGGGCTCAAAACTCATCATTAAACCAGGTCAGGATGCAATCTTCTTATTCAATGGTAAGGTAGAAGGTATCTTCCAAGACGATGGTGAATATGATATCGAGTCTCAGATTATTCCATTTCTTTCAACTCTTAAAGGATTTAAGTTTGGTTTCAACAGTGGAATGAGAGCAGAAGTCCTCTTTGTTAACACAAAGGAATTCACAATTAAGTGGGGAACAAAGGGACCAATAATGCTTCCAACTCCTCAGCTCCCAGGCGGAATGCCAATTAGAGCAAATGGAACAGCAAACTTTAAAGTAAGCGACTATATGACATTAATCGATAAAGTTGCCGGAGTTAAAAATGAGTATTCAATCGAAGACATGAAGATTCGTATTACCTCAGTTCTTGATCAGCTTCTTATGAAGTGGATCAGTAAAGAAGGTAAGGATATGTTCAATCTTCAGGCGAATGCATATGACATTTCTGAAGGTATCAGACAGGACCTTGATATGCAGACATCAAAAGATGGTATCTCAATCACAGGTTTCTCAATTATGAATTTCAACTATCCAGAAGAAGTTCAGAAGATGATTACAAAGAATGCAGCTCAGGCAATGGTTGGCGATGTTGGAAAATATCAGCAGCTTTCTATGACAGACGCTATGAGCGAAGGAAAACTCCAGGGTGGAAATTCCACAATGGGAACAATGGCTGAGATGATGATGGGTGCTCAGATGGCTGGTCAGATGATGAACAATATGAACGGCATGGGCATGAACAATATGAACCAGCAGCCAACAAACCAGCAGGCAGCTCCTGCAGGTGGCGCAGCAGTAACACCGGGCGCAAAGTTCTGTCC
>JAILNN010000133.1 GCA_024691565.1 Lachnospiraceae bacterium
GGAGCATCGGCCGAGGCGACATCGAACGGTATGCGGCGCTCGCGCACGACTGCCCGCGCAAAGACATTTATGGCGGTACTCATTGACATCCCAAAATCCTCGCACAGCTTGTCGAAGTCCTTTTTAAGGTCGCTGTCCATCCTGATGCTAAAGGTCGTCTGAGCCATATATTCACCTCTTTTGCTTCAAAATTATATAAATTCAAACCAATATGCAACCGCTTGTGTTAAAATTTTCTTCATTTTGCACATGATTTTCGGCTGAAGCTCATATTTATAGGCGGATTTATAGACGGGTTTATAGGCGGATGCGCGATTTATAGTTCCCTTTATAGTGGCGCCACTATAAATCTTGTGCACTATATAGCGTGGCTAAATGCTGCGCTATTTATATGTTTTCTGAGAACCTCTCACAACCGTTTATTATATGTCCCTACAGCAGAACATCGGCGTGGCCCTCAGGGCGTTGCGCGCGCAGAAAGGCGTCTCGCAAGAAAAACTGGCACTCGAAACCGGCATCGGTCGGCGCTACATGAGCGACATCGAGAACGGGCGCAGGAACGTCTCGCTGGAAATCATCGAGAAAATTGCCACATACTTTGAGATGAGCGCGAGCGAACTCGTCGAGAGAATTGAGGCAGCCGATTACCCGCCCCTCACGCTGAACGGACTCAAAGACATTCTCTGCGAACACGGCTACGAAGATGCCGTGGTACTTGAAAGCCCCGACTACCTGAATGCAATCGTCGGTGTGAGCGACGACGGGCGCGTCATCTACGACTACGAAAAAATGGCGCGGTGCTTGATGGAAACCGACGGCATGGACTTCGAAGAAGCAACTGAATTCATCGACTTCAACACCCTCGGGGCGCTGCCATGCATGGGCGAGAAACGACCGATAATTTTGAATAAGATTGAGGGGTGATTATGCAAATTATTAATTCACAGTTCTTTACCAATTATTCAGAGATTTCTTTTTTAGACAAAATCAAAACCAGCTTGCGTTCATGCAACTCATTTTACTTTTCAGTCAGTTTTATAAAGAAAGCTGGACTCATTTTATTAGCAAACGACATCAGGGCTGCTATTGAAAGAGGCGCTAAAGGCAAGTTGATTACCACAACTTATCAAAATTTCACTGATATTGAGTCGCTCAATTTTTTTCTTGAATTATCTAATAATCCAAACTTTGAATGTCATCTCGATTTTGATTGCTTCTATGATGAAAAAAATTACACCAAGTACGGATTTCATTCAAAAGGCTATCTTTTTGAATATGATACCGAAACAGAATTAGTTGTCGGTTCCTCTAATATTACCAGATATGCACTATTAAAAAATGTCGAATGGGATTTACTTATAAAGGCGTCTAGCGACAATGACACAATACAACAAGCTAGAAAAGAATTTGAATATCTGTGGAATAAAACCCTACCCCTTTGCGCCGAAAAAATCAATAACTATGCCCAACGACTTAATTTCGCTATAGAACGATGGGATATGGATTATGATTTTGCAACATATGACATTAAACCAAATTATATGCAAAGAAAGGCCCTTCGTGAACTCAATCGCTATAGGGCAATGGGACAAAATAAAGCACTTGTCATCGCTGCGACTGGTAGCGGCAAAACATTCCTAGCCGCATTTGATGCACTTAACTTTTCACCAAACAAACTTCTTTACATTGTCCATGAAGGATCAATTCTCAAGCGATCTTTAGAAACCTTTCAAAAGGTTTTTGGCGGAGATGTTTTTATGGGCGAGTATACAGGAGAGCGTAAAGACATCGATGCCCCATTCTTATTTTCAACAAATATTTCCATTTGCAGATCTCTAGATTTATTTGATAAAAAACATTTTGATTACATCATCATAGATGAATGCCACCACGCTGCAGCTGACTCCTACAAGAAAATTATATCATATTTTGAACCAGAATTCTTGCTGGGTTTAACAGCAACACCCGAGCGTATGGACAATCAGGATGTCTATGAACTTTTTGGAAACAACGTTCCCTATGAATTAAGATTACGTGACGCACTAGTAAATGACTTAATTGTGCCTTTTAAATATTATGGTATTCGAGATACTCAAGTAGATTTTTCTAAAGAGAACGAGCGAAGAATGATCTCGCAATTTGCGACTGACGAACATTGCGAATTTATTGTTGAGCAAATAAACAAATTTCGAATTCCTAATCAAAAATTAAAAGCTTTAGCCTTCTGTAAAACAGTATCACATGCAAGAATAATGTCCGAAATTTTGGGAGAGTATTATAAGACCGCATTTCTAACGGGGAAAAATGATACCGGTGAGCGAATCAAGGCGTTCGAAGACTTACAAAATGATACAGAAGGAACCTTAGAAATATTATGTGCCGTTGATATTCTGAATGAGGGTGTAGATATTCCCGGTGTAAACATGGTCCTCTTTTTGCGCCCCACGGAATCCTCAACCATTTTTATTCAGCAATTAGGCCGTGGATTACGGAAATACAACAACAAAACGTTTGTTCCTGTTATCGACTTTATCGGAAATAACTACAAACGCAGCGCACAAATAGCACTAGCTCTAGGAGGCTTATCGCAGGAATTTGTTCTTGAAAAACGTTTATTAAAGTCTTTAGTACGGGATGATTTTAGACCTTTAGGACTGTCTGAATATGGTGTGGAAATAAATATTGATAAACTTTCTAAAGATGAAATTTTGAACTTCATTGAGAACGAAAATTTTTATAGTCTCAAATACATGAAGCAAGATTATAATAATTTCAAGAAGTATATTAATGCCCCTATATATCCAAAGCACATGGATTATCTAAATAGCGATAGCGCTCCTAATCTATTAAAATTCATGCAAATAAAAATAGGTCAAAAGAAAACTTATTCATATTACGGATTTCTTAAAGGAATCGGAGAAGAGAATCTTGTTGAATTTGACAAGGAACAAGAAAATACAATCAATTACCTTTCTGGATTATTACCACTTGTAAGGCCGCATGATTATTTGATTTGTAAAATGCTATTGAATGGTGATAATAGTGTGAATTTAATTTCACAAAGAATGATGGTGGAAATTGTTAATTTCCGCAAAAAACAGTACGATCATGCGTTGAAATTTCTTATGAAGAAGGGGGCGATTAACATTGCGGAAGATTCAATCTATCTAAGAGGAAATCTTACTACGGAATTTAGAGAATACTTGGAAGATCTTATCGAATATGGACTTACTGAATATAATGCAAATTATGCAGATTTTTGTGGCGAATTTAAATTATGGAAAGATTATAGAATTGGTCAAGTGCAATTAAAGAGGTGTGAAGATCCAGATCACAATCAGCTTGGAACGTATTACGATGATCAGGAAAAGAGCATTTATATTTTCGCCTCTCTAAAAAAGGATGAAATAGAAGGAAAGGAGCATCTAAATTACAATGACAAGTTCTTAGATTCAAGAACTTTTCAATGGGAAACCATAGCCGGCATTAAAGAGGATGAGCTTGAGAAATTGAAAACATACAATTATGCACATTTATTTATTCGCAAAATGGCAGAAGATAATGGCATAAGGTTGCCATATACTTATGTGGGCAGGGGAAATCTCGATAATCCAAGACGGTCGAAAAATGTTAAACTATCATTTTTGTTTGACATCCACATGGAAGATGAACTTCCCGATTATTTGCAATATGATTTCGGAGTCATTAACTGATCTGCCACTTTTAAACAGCTTGTACGTTTTCTTGTTCTAATTTACAATTATGTTCAAGCATATAAGCGACAACATCTTTAAATTCGTCATCACTTAATAGTTTTTCTAGACGGTTTCGATCTTCTGAC
>JAILNN010000142.1 GCA_024691565.1 Lachnospiraceae bacterium
CAGGTTTGAGATTATATATTGAAAAGGAGAACGGCATGAGATTAAGAAACGTACCGGGTTCAAGAGAAGCGATTAAAGAGAGTAATTGGACAGTAGATGAGCCACAGGCAAATAAAGGCAAGTGGAATGAAGTTTTTGGAAATGATAATCCGATTAGAATAGAAATAGGAATGGGTAAAGGCAAATTCATCACACAGCTTGCACAGGAAAATCCGGATATTAATTATGTAGGAATAGAAAAGTATTCGAGCGTGTTAATTCGTGCCATTGAAAAGTGCGAAGAACTTGACATTACAAATTTGAAATTTATTCGTATGGAAGCGGAATACATTTGCGACGTATTCGCTGAGCACGAAGTTGACAGAATTTATTTGAATTTCTCAGATCCATGGCCAAAAGACCGTCACGCAAAAAGAAGACTTACATCAAAGCAGTTCTTTGAGCGATATGATGTTATATTAAATAAGGAAGGTTTAGTGGAATTTAAGACAGATAACGATTTGCTTTTTGAGTTTTCACTCGAACAGGTTCCTGAAGCAGGATGGAAACTTGTAGCATCCACTTGGGATCTCCACAATGATGAAGAAATGGTAAAGGGAAATGTTATGACAGAGTATGAGAGCAAATTTTCTGCAATGGGAAATCCTATTCACAAATTAATTGCATCAAGGTAACAAAGATGAGATTGCTCTCAAAATCCGTCAGTAGTCACCACAATTTTTAAAATATTATTTAATATGCATATTATATTAAAACATGCCCCTAATATATGCATTGTTCGAAACCGACTAAAATAATTAATGCATATAACATTTAATTTTAAGTTTCTTATATGCATTATTTAAAGTCGGCTAAAACAAAAAATGCATATAATATTTAATTTCAAGCTCCATATATGCATTATTTTAAACCAACCAAAATGAGAAATGCACATGACATTTAGATTTTTGTCTCTTATATGCATTTTTCAAAACCAGCTAAAATTAAAACTGCATATAATATTCAATTTAAAACCTAATATATGCATTTCTGCAAGATTACGTATTTAAAATATGCATATATGGGAGACATTCCATTAAAATATATGAAGTAAGCATTTATTCTTATTTGTTTTAACAGTTTATCTAAAAATATTATTTTTCCTTTTTTGATTTGTTATCATCAGGCTTTTTATTTTGGCGAACCTTTTCATTTTCTATAACCGGCATATCAATATTTTTCTTTGCAAGTCGTGCGTTTACAGTTTCTTCCAAAAGACCCGAAATAACGGCAACGCAAGGAACGCCTAAAAGCATTCCGGCAACGCCTGCACACCAGCCACCGATTGTAATTGCAAAAATAATCCACATCGGGCGAAGGCCTGTCGAATCGCCCAAAATCTTAGGGCCGATAACATTACCGTCCAACTGCTGAATGACAATTATAAGAATTGCAAAAATAAGGGCACTCTTTGGCGAATATATCAAAAGCAGCAGTGTACATGGAATTCCACCGATGAAAGGACCAAAGTATGGAATCATGTTTGTAATACACACGATGATGCTGACCAAAAGTGCACAGCTTGCAAATCCCTCAATATCAAACAGACTAATTATCATCATTGAAACAAAACATAAAATTCCTATTATAAGAGAATCAATCATCTTGCCGTCAAAGAAATTACTGAAAGTAGTAATAGTGCTTCTCAAAACACGAGATATACGTTCTGCACGTTCTTTTTCGAAAAATGCATAAATAATTCTGCGAATACTTCTTGAAGTCATCTTCTTATCAATCAACAAATAGCAAGAAACGATAATTGCTACAATCAAATTAAAAATGAATTTAATAATACTAACACCCGTAACATAAATGGTAGCAGTTGTACTTTTCAAAAAGTCACTCAAATACTTCTGTACCGTAGAATCAGCATTATCAATGAGTTTACGCACATAATTAAAATCCATCTCCGGATGACGATCTGCTAGCTTATTAACAAAGCCTGTAACAGATTTGCCCCATGAAGGAATCTGCTCAATCAAAAGACTTAAACTGTTGATAAATTCCGGAATAATATAAATAAATCCAACAATTGCTACTGAAACTACTATAAAATAGGAAATAAAAATAGCAAGCAGACGATTCAGCGCACGATTTCTAATATGAAGCCATTTAATCAGCACAGTATTGCGAATCCAATTAACCAAAGGATTAATAAGGAAAGCTATCAGAATACCAATCAAAAATGGTGAAAGAGTAGAAAGCAGATTACCGACTGCTTCTGATGTTGAACTCCAGAAAAAAATTGTTTTAAAAATAAGTGCAATAATTAAACATGTAATAATACTGTAAACCGAAATAGTAAAATACTTACTATTTGGTTGAAACTTGAACTTATCAGACATAAAAACCACTCCTTACCCCAAGATAAATAACTACTTATAAGTATAAATAATTTAAAAAATAATACAAGTTAAAAAAAGGTGTTGCATTTTTTTAAATGTCGTACTATAATAGGCTTTGTCGTTACAGAAAGCGGCATTAAATATTTGCGCCTCTAGCTCATTTGGTAGAGCA
>JAILNN010000175.1 GCA_024691565.1 Lachnospiraceae bacterium
AAAAAATGGTCTGAAATATTGATTGTAAAATGGGCTAAAACCCCGATTATACAAGGCTTCCGGTACTTTAATCTTGCAACTTTTAACCCGTTGCAAGATTTTTTTAAAAAAAGTGTTGACAAGTTTCCTTGTCAATGATAATATGTGTTCAAGTTAAGTGACAAGAAAAGTTGTCAGAATGAAAATGAAGGTTGTCATTTTGAAAGCGAAGGTTGTCAACTAACTGATATAGGCAAAACAGAGATGCCAAATCACTTAAATAGGCAAATTTTAGTTGTCGAATATATATGATCATATCAATTTGTTGAAAAGGAGGAAACTATGCCGTTACATAATCATTTAAAAGAATTTAGAGCTCGGCTGGGTGTTAATCAGCAGGAGATGGGCGCGCTCGTTGGTACGAGCAGGCAGACCATTAGCCAGATTGAAAGAGGTGATTATTCACCATCAGTTACATTAGCTCTTAAAATTGCTCAGAAGTGTGGAGCTTCGGTTGAAGAAATATTTGAATATATTGAAGATGAGTAGAATCTAAACAGTTGATGTCTTTTGAAAGCTGATTAGAACCTAGAAAACAATTGATGGCTTTTGAAAGCACCGACAATAATATTTTTAAAATATTGAAAAGAAAAAATTAAACAGTTGATGATTTTTTGAAAGTTAATTAGAACTTGAATATGATTTTTTATTTAGAAAGTTGAGGTAGAAAAAATGGGTAATTCAAATACAAGTAGTAAATCAAATAAAAAGGTAGTTGTTATTTTTGTAATAGTGATGATTTGTTCTCTCTTTATTGGTGGGTTTAGTGCTATGGTGGCGACTATGATGCATTCGTCATCTGGAGTTAATGAGGCATTTAAAAATATTACTAATAACATTATTTTTCTTGCACCATATATTTCTGTTGCGCTTAATCTTATTTTCATGATTATTGGTTTTTCTTTATATGCTAAATGTAAGAAAAAGGCCGATAATTGGGACGGTGAGAATGAAGATGTTATTTTAGATATTGAGAATGAGTTATATCTTCCTTTATGTATTCCTGCAGTTATGGTTATTTTTAACTCTTTATTATTTGCAGTTTGTTTTGCGTATGATATAAAGGCATCTAAGGGATTTTCAGTTCAAGATATCGGTGCGATTATTGGATTCTGTACATTTATTTTGAGTTATGTTTGGGAGATGATTTTGCAGGGTAAGGTTATTGCACTTGAGAAGAAAATCAATCCTGAGAAGCGTGGAAATATTTTGGATATGAAATTCCAGAAGGAATGGGTTAATAGCTGCGACGAAGCTGAAAAGATGGCGATTTACAAGTCTTCTTATGATACATATAAGGTTATGAATAATTTAATGGTGTTTGCTTGGGTTGTGACTCTTCTTGGAAATATGACTTTTAATACAGGCCTATTCCCTGTTGTTATTGTTGTTTTGTTGTGGCTTGTGCAGACAGTGACATACCTTCGCGCTGCGAAGAAGTATTCTTAATGCTCAACTAAACCAAGCAAGCTAGCATGAATGAGCTTAACCTCACAAACCAAGCAAGCTTGCATGAATGAGTTTAATCTCACAAAAACAAGCAAGTTTGAAAGAGCTTAATCTCACCCAAAAATAAAAACAAAAAAACAGGCAAATTTGCCCTCCATCAATCCACAAAACCCAAACAAATTCGCATTCATTCAGACCCCTCTAAAACCAACCTAAAATCAACCTGAAACAAAAGATTTCTAGTGCATTTATTATCAATATATGCTATTATACAGGTATCTATGCCTATGCTTGCATGGATCTTGTATAATAGCATTTTTTTACAACATTGGTTTTACCTAATTTATGGGAGGTTTTTATGAAAAGTATTTTGAATTCGGTTATTGCAGTTATTGTTATTGCGTGTGTCTGCATGACTGCGATTGTGGGAGCTAATTATTATTTTGGTGACGAAGAGAAGGGTGGTCAAGTTGTTGCTACCTATGAAGGTCTTGATGGTGAAGAGTTTGATCCTGCTGAGGTGGATGATTCTAGTGAGGAAGATTTAGGTGAGGCAGATGAGGCAGATGAGGAAGAAGCTGAACCTGTTTCTAGAACACTTTTCATGTTTACATGTGGTGATGATATTGAGAGAAATAACAGTAGTCTTACTAATACTATTAAGGAAATTATTTCTACTGAGTTACCTGAAAATTTGAATATTGTTTTGATGACAGGTGGTTCTGAGTTATATAATACTAAGAAGAAGATTCTTGTTGATGAGAACGGTAAGCATGTGAACATTATTCCTGATGAGAAACAGATTTGGCATCTTACTGGTGCTAAAGATGGTAAACCTGGTAAGATGGTTTTACTTGAGACATGTAAGGATTTGAAGGATAAGACTTATGTTAGTTCTTATCCTTTGCAGAAACTTATCGATTATGGAATTGAGCATTACCCTGCTGATAAGTATGACCTTACTTTTTGGAGTCATGGTTACTCTGTTATGGGTGTTGCTACAGATGCTTTTTGCGAGGATGATGCATACTTTGGACGTCCTCTTACTATGCCTGAGATTATTAAAGCTTTAGATGATAGTAAACTTGAGGATAAGCTTGAGATTCTTAATTTTGATTGTTGCCTTATGGGTAACACAGAGACTGTTTACGCGCTTTCGAATTATGCTGATTACTTTATTGGTTCTGCTGAGACTATTCCTGCGCCTAGTCAGGTTTATAAAGATTGGATTAAGGCGACAGTTGATGATCCTACATTGCAGGGATTTGAGCTTGGTAAGGTTATAGTTGATTCTTATACAGATTGTTATAATGATAAGGATAATGAATTTTCTGCTTATAAGACTACATTGAATGTTATCGATGTTGAAAAGTTTATTGAGAGAATGACTCCTGCGCTTACTGATTTCTTGGATGTTATGATTAAGGAAGCTAAGGAGAAGGGTGAGAACGGTCGCTATAATTTCTATGACGAAGTTTTATGTGGTAAATATGCTATCAATTACCAGAATGGTTTGGGTTCTGTTGATTTGGGTAACTTTGCTGAAATGGCGGGTGTTTGTATTACTGAGAGAGATAACTTGTCTGATGATGACAAGGAAATGCTTTCTAATGCTTACACCGAGTCTTCGATGGAAATTATCGATGTGCTTAATGACCCTGAAGTTAGATATGTTCAGAATAATGAGAGCTTTAAACTTGATGCTTCTTTCCATGTGACTCGTGATGAGAGCGGTAAGGTTGTTTGTGAGGATAAGATTGAGCCTTATGGTTTGAGTATCTTTTTACCTTTTAAAGGTCAGCAGTACTTTGAAGATTACATGAGAGCTATGGATGAATTACTTGAGGTTTATAAAGATGATTCTATGAGAACTGATCTTTATTCTAAGTTTAAGGAGGAAGCTAGCCTTTATAATTCTATCTTTGAGTGTGGTAAGAAGATTTCTACTTTGGCTTGTGATGGCAAGTATGATCCTTCGCTTGATGATGTTGTTTCTGACCTTGTGTTAGCTAAGGATTATGATTCTGAATGGCTTTCTGAAATTGTGGCTCAGCAAAATGCAGAGGTTATTAAGGGTGACAGTGAGACCTTTAAGGTTGATGGTGATGCTAAGGATGGTGAATACCTTGTTAGCAGTGATACAGTTTCAATGAGGACTTTGGATTTTGTTAGACCTTTCTTCCAGCAGTATGTTTCTGAGGTTGATGATGTTGTTGATATGAACGAAAAGGAAGCTGGATATAAGGCTGGTGAAATTCCTGTTGTTCTTGGTGAGGATAATTGCGAGATTAATCCTGATATCATTGAAAAGGATCAGGAGAATGTTATTTTTGAGAGAGCTGCTCTTTATGAAAATAATGGTGTTTCATTTATCAGTAAAGAATATGATGGAACATGGTATCAGCTTACTGATGCTGATGGAAAGACTCATCTTATTACTTTCCAGCGTGATGAAAGTGATGATAGCGTGATTAAGGTTGCCATGCTTGAGTATGTTATCGAGTATATGGGTGAGGAATATGAGGCACCTGCTAAGAAGAATATGCAGATTACTGCTAAGGTAAATGATGATGGTAGCGTTGAAATCACAGATATGCTTATGTATGATTTGTGGGGAATTAGCGAATTTGAGATGCCTGAAGAGCCAGAACCTGGATTTAAGGGATTCTTTACAGGATATGCTAAGAACTTTTATTTAAGTATGTTTAGACTTAACAAGAAATTTCCTGTTGCTTTTGATAAAGACAAGGAAAATTATGGTTTATCTATTCAGTCAAATGTGAACATTAAGGATATGGATGATGTTACAGATCAGGAGTTAGATAAGCTTGCACAGGATATTCTTTGTAGAGATATTTATGGGGTGGATCATGTTGTTTGTAGTTTGAAGTGATTTGCACACAACATATGAAAGGAAGCAAAATGAAATCTATTAAGGATATTTGGAAAGAATCGTGGAAGCACTTGAGAAAAGGATATTCTCTTAACGTTTTGGTGTGCTATATTGTTGGCATCGTACTTTTTGGCGGTATTAGTTATTATACTGATGTTGCTAAGGAGTCGGAGACTAGCAAGATTACCAGCATTGCTGAGAATTCGAAACTTGCTGAGAATTCGAAGATTGCTGATTCTGCGAAAGTTAAGAATGATGCTGAGGCAGCAGGGGAAAAACTTGATAAAACGAAGAATAACTTTGATATTATTTCTGATTTGATTAAATTGCAGGATGTTATTGATGTTAAGGTTGGTTCGTTTGATGATTCTGCTGAACAGAAGTATTCAAAGGGTGTTTTCTCGGTATTTGTGAATGAAACGACGAAGTCAGGTTCGATTATTTTGGGACTTCTTAATGGACTTAATCAACTTATTTTTAAGAATAAGATTGCTGAGTCTGTGACAATTTTCCTTATGGTTATTTTATATGCTCTTCTTTGGATTTTTGTTGGTAATGTGCTTATTGTTGGTAAATGCCGTTACTTCTTGGAGGAGAGAATTTATCAGAAGACTAAGGCTGATCGTGTGCTTTTCGTTTATAAGAATTCTTCGACTATGAATGTTTCTAAGATTATGTTTTTTAGAAGCGTTAAGACTGGGCTTTGGATTCTTACGATAGTTGGCGGTTTTATTAAGTTCTACGAGTATAGAATGATTCCATATATCCTTGCTGAAAATCCTAATATTAGCTCTAAGGAAGCTTTTAAGCTTTCTAAGGAAATGATGATGGGTAAGAAGTGGAAGACATTTCTTTTTGATTTGACTCTTGTGCCTGCATTCTTTATTAGTGCTGCGGCTTTTAACTTTATTTCGAACTTTTTTATCAATCCTTTTAAGGATTGTGCTTACGCTGAAATCTATAGCGGACTTAGAGAAGAGAGAATGGCTACTAACGTGGGTACAGAGTACTTCATTGATAACTATATTTTTGAGAATGATTCTAATGCTGTTAGTTATCCTGATGAACTTTGTCCTACAAAGTCCCTTGTTTCTAGAAACTGGCTTTCTACTGATTGGGATAGAGATTATGGTGGAAATACATGTATCTTGTTTTTCTTTTTCTTCTCTTTTATCGGCTGGTTCTGGGAAGTGATTTTCTATCTTTTGAACGAAGGTGTCTTTGTTAATCGTGGTACCTTGCATGGTCCTTGGCTTCCTATTTACGGTGTCGGCGGAATTATTATTATTTATTTCTTGAGACCGCTTAGGAAGAATCCTCCACTTATGTTCTTTGGAACAGTTGCTGCATGTGGAATTGTGGAATATACAACTTCTTTCTTACTTGAGAAGATTATGCATCAGAAGTGGTGGGATTACACAGGATACTTTATGAACATTAACGGCAGGGTTTGCCTTGAGGGCTTGCTTGTCTTTGGTATCGCTGGTGTTGGAATGACTTATATTCTCGGCCCTATCGTTGATAACTTGTTGTGGAAGATTCCACCGAAGGTGAGAAGATTTCTTTGTGTTGTCTTGCTTTGTGTGTTTGTGGTGGATGTGGTTTACTCGTACTTACACCCAAATGTAGGCTTTGGAATTACAGAAGGGCTCGTGTAGGGGCGAGATGAGGCATATTTTTAAGATAAGGTTTGCTTTACTGCGGTTTTGTGGTAAAATGTAAACGTATATTGTGTTCTTATTTATTACAATTGTTTTTAATTATTTTTTGGCTTTTAGAAGTCGAATTATATTATTTGTTTTTACATCGACTTTTATTTTTTGCTTAAATGTTTTAGGAGGATTATAATGAAAATTTTTAGATCTATGAGATTTATCTCAATGCTCGCTTTTAGCTTGATTTTTAGTAATGTTGATGCTTCTTTCTATTTAGCTAATTGTGCTGATGCAGCTAATGTTAATCAGACATTGGTTAATGCTGGAGCCGATTCTGTTAATGTGCGTTCTGGTGCTGATATTACCGGAGCGAGTGTTACGGCGGTTTCGAGTTGGAATCAAATTAATAATGCTATTGAAGATAGTAGTGAAACTTCAATTAGTGTTAAGCTTAAAGATGATATTATTGGACCTTCAACCGGCACAAATCATCAAGATTGGATTGTTATTGCTGAAGGTAAGACAGTTTATGTTGACTTGAATGGCTTTACTATTGATAGACATAAGGTGGCGGATTTGACTAATAATTATACAGGTTCTGCTAGTGGACCTGTTGGTGTCTTCGATGTTTATGGTAAATTTATTCTTGATGATACTACAGATGACCATGAATATACGACCTCTAAATCTAAAGGTATGATTACTAACGCTAATAATAGCGCTATTATCGTTCGTTCTACTGGTGAATTCATCTTAGAAGGTGGAGTTATTGGTGCTAACGGAGTTAATGGAATGTGTAATACTGATAGTGGTATTGCTTGTTATGGAAATCAGGCTAGATTAGCTGGTAGTGGTGTTTACGTTAACGAAGGAAAGTTCATCATGAATAATGGTGCTATCATGTTTAATAAGGTTACACTGACTAATTATGCTATTGGTGGTGGAGTTTATGTTGCTAACAATGGTAGTTTCACTATGAATGGTGGATTGATTGGAAATAATTATGCTAATGCTGATGGTGGCGGTGTTTATCTTGAAGGTAGTTCAATGGAAATGAATGGCGGCATTATTGGTTTTTATGCTAATCAAACTAAACTTGGCAACACTGGCGGTGTTTGTGTTGCATATGATGAAAATGATAATACCAACAGTAGCTTTGTAATGAATGGCGGTTCTATTTGTTATAATTCTGAGAATGCTGTATCAGTTGATGAGGGCAGTTCTTTTGTAATGAATGGTGGAGATATTACAGGTAATAATTCTGGTGCTGGTGTATATTTGTATGGAGAAGCAACCATTGCAAGTGGTTCATTTGTTTCTAATGAAACTGGTATCGAGGTTGATAGAATTGGTAGCTGTAAGATGCTAGGTGGTGTGATTAATAAATCAATATCTTCGGGTGTTAAAGTTCATGGTAATATGTTTGAATATGTTTCACCAAGTTATAGTCTGGACGGTATAGAAGATCCTAATACTACAGGAACTCCAGTTGAACATAAAGCTACCTTTGAGATGAGCGGTGGTAGTGTTAATGATAACTATAACTCTGCTAATGGTGGTGGAGTTAACGTATACGATGGTGGTTGCTTTAAACTTAAAGGTGGAGAAATCAAGGATAATTATATAACTGGAAGAGGACAGAGTAGCCCATGCGGTGGCGGAGTATATGTTGATGATTATGGTTTATTCACGATGGAAGGCGGTTCTATTTCAGGTAATAAATGTGAAAGTGGTGACGGTGGCGGAGTTTACATTGGTGAATATTCAAACTTTGAATTGAGCGGTGGAGAAATAAAGAATAATTCATGTAGTGATGCCAACGGAAATGGAAACGGTGCTGGTGTTTATGCTGCTAAAGAAAATTCTAGTGTATATCTTAGTGGTGCACCTGTTGTCCAGGATAATTATCTTTTAAATAATGATAATACCAAACAGAATGTTTTCCTTGTTAGAAATGATAATATTAAGGCAGACTTAATAGTCGAAGGTAAGCTTACCGATGCGGCAGATATTGGTATTACACTTTCTGATTATTCGACACTAGACTATAGAACATTTACTTTGAAGTATTATGAAAAGAATGGAAGTAGTAATCCTATACCATTCTTTAGGAGTGATAAAAAAGGTTATCACGTTAATCTTACAGATAGTGTAGATAATCCTGAGGTTGTCCTTACTGATTGCTTAGTTGATCTTACTAAGGTTGATAGGGATGAACCTACATGTACTGAAGATGGTAATGTTGAGTATTGGTATTGTGAGAAGTGTGGAGCGATGTTCCTTGACGAGGAAGGAACAATTCCTACAGATTCTGCATCTGTGAAAATTCCTGCTCTTGGTCATGACTGGGGTGAGTGGGTAGTTACTAGGGAAGCTACACTTGATTTAGAAGGAGAGGAAACTCGTACATGTAAGAATGATCCTTCTCATAAAGAGACAAGAGAAATTCCTAAACTGACACCTGCGCCTACGGAAAAACCTACAGAGGCTCCGACAGAGGCTCCGACAGAAGAGCCAACAGTCGCACCTACAGAGGCTCCGACAGAAGAGCCAACAGTCGCACCTACTGAGGCACCAACAGAAGAGCCTACGGAAGCTCCAACAGAGGCGCCTACGGAAGCTCCAACTGAGGCGCCTGCCGAAAAACCTACGGTTGCACCTACAGTTAAACCTGCTGAGGCATCTACTGCTACTCCGGTTCCTACTGTGGATCCTAATTATAAGAGTAAGATTGATGAACAGATTATTAATCATAAGGGTGAAGAGGATTTGACTAATTCTGATTTCTCTCTTCTAATGGCTCGCGGATTACCTCTTTCTAAGAAGAAGGTTAAGATTAAGTGGCATGCTGTTCCAAATGCTACTGAGTATATTATTTATGGTAACAGATGTGGTCTTGACTATGATTATGAGAGAATTACCACAGTTACTAAGACCAGTTTTAAGTATAAGAAGTGTAAACCTGGTAAATACTATAAGTTTACTATTGTTGCGGTTGATGCGAGTGGTCAGATCCTTGCAATTTCTAAGACTATTCATGTTGCGACCTATGGTGGTAAGGTTGGAAATAATACCAAGGTTAAGTTGAGTGAGGAGAGTGTTTCTCTTAAAGTGGGTGAATCTAAGAAGATTAAGGCTAAACTTAAATCTGAAAAGAAAGTTATGATTCACAGACCTGTTGCGTGGGAGTCTAATAATCCGAATGTTGCTACTGTTACCAAGAAGGGTAAAATTAAGGCAGTTGGTACGGGTGAGTGCGAGATTTATGCTTATGCGCAGAACGGTGTTTATGATAAAGTTACGGTAAAGGTTGAATAACCTAATACAATAATAAATTACTAAGCTTTGGGCTGCTCATCCGATTTTTAAATATTATTATAGGAAGAGCAGCCTTTTTTAAAAAAAATTAATTTTGAGTGTGATATTGAAAAATGAATTGCGGTTATATATATAGAGGAGTTTGAGTGAAGAACTTGAGTAAAGTGTTCAAATAGGGCAACTTAAGGGAAGAGAGAAATACAAATTGGAACACTTATAAGTATTAAATTTTAGTTAGGAGATGGTTATTATGTTGACGAAGAAAATTAGAACAAGAATTACAGCGATTGCTATGGCAGGAATTATGGGATTCCTTTTACCTGGACAGCCTTTGTCTGAAAGAAAGGTTTTTGCTGCTGAGGATGATACTAGATATATTAAGGAAGTTAAGCTTTATTGTAAGACTGGTGGTAAAATATCCGATGCTGAGAATTGGTGCAAAAGCCAGGCTGAGAATAAGGATGACGACAAAGAGAATGATTGGCACGTTCTTAAAGGAGACCTTAACGATGGTGCTGAAGGAGCATTGAAGAAGGCTGTTGCAGTTTATTTTTGTTATCAGACAACTCCTAATTCTAGTGAAGCTATTACGGACCTTGCGGTTATGAATGAAAAGGGTAACTATAGTGAAGGTGCATATGAGCAGATGCTTAAGGATGAGCAGGATACCTATATTGATATGGTTAATGATATGAAGGATATGCTTAGTGAGTACCGTGAGAATTATAAAAATAATGTTCCTACAGCTGTTACTGCTCATGATTTTCTGAATATGTATATTGAAGATGATTCACAAAAGCTTCTTGGTAATCTTTTGCTTGATATTAGCGATGAAGATTTAGTTAAGGTTCTTCTTCAGTCTAATGGACAGGTTGTCCTTGCTGTTCAGGAACAGCTTGCTTCTGCTTGTGATACAAATAAAGTTACCTGGCTTGATCGTTTGGGTAAGATTGGAAGCTTTGACGCTCTTAGAAAAAAATTTCTTAAAGCTTATAAAAATGATGCAAATAAGGCTGATAAAGCTCTTAAAGAAAAGTATGGTGATAAAGCTACTGAACTTTTAGCTAGCTGGGATGATGTTAAAAACCATATTGATAGTGTTCAGAAATATGAGGATGATAATGAAATTTCAAAGATGTCAGCCGATGATTATAATAAATGGGTTGAAGAGAAATCAAACGAAGATCCAATTGATAATGATTTTAATACATATTACAAAGAAAAAAGCATTGTAAATGTTTTGATGTTATATAAGTATGAGGATGGTACTCTTTATGATTATTTTGATAGGAGTTCAGATGATGTTTCTGGTGATAATATAAAAGTACTTTATCCTTTAGTTGCTTCTCTTACAGAAGGTCAGCATGCTTCTTTGAATCAGACAGTTAGCTTGTTTTCGCTTATTATGATGGCTACTAATCAAACTATTAATAATGGTGGTGATGCCGGTTTAGCGAAAGAAGTTAAGGAGAATTTGGATAAGGAAGATAGTAAGACTGTTAAGGAGATGCAGAAAGAAACTAGCGAAGTTATTGATGAAATTGTAACAGATAACAAGATTTCTGTTTATGAGGGTGTTGATAGAACTTTATTTGATGGTGGTGTTGCAGTGACATCAAATGCAGAGAACTATGCTAATAGTTCTGGAAAGTATTGGGCAGATTCTTTTGTTGAAAGTGGTGGATTATTAGGTACAGCAATTGCACTTGGAGTATGTTCTTTGGGTTGTGTTGCTGGTGCAGTTGCTAGTAATGTTGCATTTAAGAAAGTTTTTAATCAGATTGTGGAAGAAGTTTATAAAAATCCTGTTTCTATAAAAGGGGCATTTGGTCCTGATACAATTGAAATTATGCAAATGGTAAATGTTGATGAACTTAATGACATGAATCTTCTGATAGCTAACAAACTTGGTGAAACGGCAACAGCAGCTGAAAAACAAACACTTATAGATGGTGCAAATACTTTACGTAGTGAATTGTTTGATAAAGGAATTAGTTCTGGAGTTGCTGGATCATCAACTGCAAGACTTTTATATGGTCTTAAGATTGGATTTACAGTGTTTGCAATAGTACTTGCTGTTGCTGATATTGTAATGAGTGTTATAACGCTTTATAAATACTATCATAGAGATCATCTACCGATTCCTAATCATATGGTTGATATGACCTACAATGAAGATAAAGAGAAATCGTTTATTGATTATAAGTCTGTTAGAGATACAGATGGTGGATGTGGAGATGTTAATGGCGGAGGCGGCAAGCAATGGCTTGCTCTCTACTATACTAAGGATTTAGATGCTGGTGATCCTATTCTTGCACCTGATAAAATATTTGCTAATTGTAAGGTTACAACTGGTAAGTATAAGAAAGAGAGTAATTTTGATGCGGTTCATATGTTTGGAGAACCAAATGTAGCCCAGAATCTTACTTTTGCTGATGGTGAGGATGGTTATTCTTATAATGATGACAATGGTGGAACATATCTTTCATTTACCAGAGGTAGTGTTAGTTCTTCAAATGCGGCTTCGAGTACTCAAACAGGAACTATTATTTCTGGTCCTTCAGCCGTAACTGCAGGAGTTACAATATTTATTTTTGGTATTATTCTCGGAGTTATTGGAAGTGTTCTTTTCAAGAGGGAAGATGAATTAATTCAAGAGAATATTGAAGCTAGAAAAGCTCATAAATGATAGATTTAAAAGTATGAAATGGAGGAATGCATATGAGGAAAATATTTGATAAGTTTAGAGGAATTAAGAAAATTATAACGATTTCCTCTATATGCTTAGGTGTGATAATAGGATGTTTATCGCCAATTAAATCTGAGGCTATTATGGTAATTAATTGGGATTCTTCAGGAAAAATTTTGCAAGAAGAAATAGATCAAATTGAAGAGACGCTTGGAACTGACGAAAATGAGGATTTTTCTATTGTTCCTGAACATGCTGGAGGTAGTGCAATTACATGTTATACGAATGGTAGGCCTCATATTAGAAGAAGGAGGAGACTTGCAGAACAGCGCTGGGAGTTTCATGAGGTAAAAGAAGGGTCTTACAAATACTATATTCAAAATCCTAGTACAAGAATGGTTTTAACTGCTGCGAGTGATTCGGTTTCTAATGGTACTAAAATCAATTTTGAAAAGTATAGTGGTAAGCTTGCTCAGCAGTGGAATATTAAATTTAATGAAGATGGAAGTTGTAGTATTTTTACAGCTTTAAATTCTAATTATTGTATAGATGTTGAGGGTAGAAAAAGTGATGAGGGTACTAACATCCACTTGTGGGAGAAAGTTAAAATTACTAATCAGAGATTCTTCATTGTTAAGGAGGATACAATTACTCCTCAAGATCGGTGGGGTTCTTCTATAACAGAGGTGAGTCAAGAAAACTATAGTCAATGGAATGGTAGTATTGATACATCTTGGTATGAGGAATATAAGAATGATGAATATTTTGTGATAGAAAGTGCTGATGCGTTAGCTGGACTTGCTAAGTTGGTAAATGAGGGAGTGTCAGATTTTAATACAAAGGATATTAAACTTGATTGTAATATTGATTTACATGACCTTGGTTGGCATCCTATTGGAACTGCGAATCATCCATTTAGAGGTGCTTTTAATGGATGTGGATATTCAATCGTTGGATTGACTTTTGATACATCTCTAGGCACTAATGTCGGATTGTTTGGATACGCTAGACAGGCCTGCATAACTAATTTAGCTATTAGTGGTCATATAAGTGGATATAGATATGTTGGTGGAGTTGTTGGAAGAATAGAAAGTGGCGTTATTAGCAATATCTACAGTGAAGTTGAGATTGATTCTACAGGTTATGATACTGGTGGAATTGCTGGTAGAGCAGACAAAGATGTTTATATTTATAATTGTACGCAGAATGAAAAAATTCAGAGTTATACAAATGAAGCATGTAAAGGTGGAATTACTGGAAATATCTATGGTAATATTCGATATTGTGTAAATAATGGTTTTATTACAACAAATGGACATCAAATTGGAGGTATTACTGGTATTTGTGAGAATGGAACTGTTGAATATTCTACAAATAATGGTGTAGTTTCTGGTGGTAACAAAACATATAGATCTGGTGGTATCTGTGGTGTTACAAGAGGAGATGCTATTGTTTTTGGTTGCTATAACACAGGTCAGGTTTATGGTAGATGTGATGAGCATACTGGAGGAATTGTTGGTAGACAAGAAAACAATTCTGTGGTTTATTGTTCAGTTAATATTGGCGATGTTAGTGGTCAGAGAAAGGTTGGAGGAATTGTTGGAGAAGGCAAGTGTAGTTTATGCTATAACGCTGGATATATTCAAGGTAAAGAGAATGTAGGTTCAATTGCTGGTTATATGACTGGATTTCATTATAGAAGTTATGCACTTAGAGACAGTGCACCCGCTATTAATGGTAATGGAGCTGATAACGGTGCTTTTAAAGTTGATGCAGCATCCGTTATTAGTGGAAAACTTTGCTATGATTTAAATGATGGTAATTTTGTGTTTAGTAATTATAACATTCCAGTTAAAAGAGTTTTTTATCAGAACATTAATGCTGATGAATATCCAATGTTATCTGGTAGTGTTGTGGAATATAAAGATTCGAAATATTATAATTCAGAAAACTCTGTAAAGGTTGAATATGATAGAAATTGTGGAACTATTACCGGTTATGAAAATGTTACTTCTGGTAAGGTTGCCCTTAAAGTTGAACCTAAAGAGGGATATGCTTTTGATCATTATGAAGTTGTTGAAGTTAAGAGTGGTAAAAGAGAAATGTATGGTGGAAATCGTAATTGTGTCACTTTAAATGTGAAAACTATTACTAAACCTTCACTTGTACTTACAAAGAGCTTAGATAGAAACTATCGTGTTAAAGCATTTTTTGTTCATGAAACTGAGGTACAAGAGATTTCTGATAATATTGTTACTATTAGACTTGAGTGTTTCTCAGAAGGTAATAATTGGTATGCTGATAGGATTCCTTTCTACTTTGTTGATTCTAATGGTAAAAAGTATTACTGGGAGGTTAATCGTAATTCCTTTAAGAAAGGAGATGTGGTTACACGTTCCTTTAATATAGGAGGTGCTGAACCTTCTTCATTGATGGCTTACCCACTTTATGGTGATGGTACCTTTGAAGTTTCTACAAAATTGAGAATTGATAATGGAGAAACCTATCCATATGAAATTAGAGCAAATAGCTTATTATTTAATGCTGGATTATATGGTCTTGATCAGGATAATTCTTCTGATGATCAATATATTTTCTCTAAAACTTCTAAAACTGCAGTCGGTTCTAGTTGTGTGAAGTTTAAATTTGAGGGAATTGGTGCTGCGTCTGTAGTTAATGTTTCGCAAGTTGGTACGAATGGTAATGGTACATACTATAAGAACTATAAGGATGCAATTAATAAGGCACTTGGAAATAATAAATTACAGGTTAGAATGGAGAGCGGATGGCTCATGAATTCTCAAATTAAAGTTAGTAAGGCTTTAAATATTGACTTAAATGGGTATTCAATGATTCGTTCGGTTGATTCGATTTCATCTGATGGTGGAGTCTTTGATATTGATAGAGGCGGAAGCTTGAGTATTAAAGATAGTAGACCAAATACTAAGAGGACTTCAAAATTTAGTGGTGGAAATATTCAAGGTGGTAGAAGTAATAATTCAGGTGGCTTAATCACTGTTGATGGTAATGCAAAACTTAATATTAATGGCGGAACACTTTATAATAGTGGTTCTTTAGCTGATGGTGGTGCAATTAAGTGTCTTGAAGGAAATGTAGAACTTAATAATGTTAAATTTATTGATTGTTGGACAAGAGGTATAGCATCTACTGATCGTGACTATGATGGTGGAGCCATTTATATGTATAGTGGTAAAATGAATATCAGAAATTGTAAATTTGATGGATGTTTTGCTATGAATAATGGTGGAGCGATACATATTGATAATCAAGGTAAGGTTAATATCTTTAATACTGAATTTGATGATTGTTCAGTTAGGGATGGTGATGGCGGTGCCATTAATGAGAATTATGCATTTGCTGATGTATATATTGAGGATAGTAACTTTACAAAGTGTCATTCTACTAATGGAAATGGTGGTGCCGTTGCTCAGAGTTCAGGAGAACTTGAAGTTTATTATTCTAAATTTGATGATAATAGTGCTGTAAAATCTGGTGGTGCAATCTTTGTTGACACCCATATAAATGCTAATGTTAGATATTCTTCATTTACATTTAATAGCGCTGATGGTGATGGTGGAGCTATTGCATTTAATAACAGAGGCGGAAAACTTGTTGATAATTTCATGAGTCACAACTATGCTAAAGGAAATGGTGGAGCCATTTACCTGGGTGACGATTTAGTGTTTATTAGTTCTTGTAATATTAAGGATAATACAAGTAGCAAGTATGGTGGAGGAATCTTCTGTACACAAGGACAAACAGTTGAGTTAGAAGGTAAATGTTTTGTTGATAATAACACCCAATTAGATCAGTATGATGGAGATATTACTCTTGACACTGGCGATGGATATTTACCTGCAGTTATTTATGTGGGATATCTAGAGGATGATTCACATATTGGTGTTAATGCAACTGGTGATATTAATAATAGAGAAGTTGTTTATGGTGTTAAAACCACAAGGACTCATTGCTTCTTTGCTAATAGAGGCAAGATTTATACGAAGGATAAAACTAAACAGAGTCGAATTTATATGGCTACTGCAGTTTCACCTTTTAAATATGCACTTTATATTATCATTATTTTAGAGTTGGTTGCATTGTTCTCGGTTATTATATTTGTATACCGTAAAAAGAAGAAAAAGATAGTTGTTGATAATGTTAATGATGATAAGAAAGATCAATAGTCTGAAAAGGAGGATTTTATTATGAGAATTTGGAAACGATTGATTTCAACATTACTCGTGGCTGTTATGTTTACACATTCGCCACTTTCTGACCTTGCTCAGGCTAATAATAATACTAATAGGGTTACGGCTGAGACGGTTAGTACTCCTGAGCCGGAAAGCGATTCTTCAGAAACAGAGGAAACTAAAACAACTAATGCCAAAGGGTATGTTTCTGATATGAAGATTTTTTCAGCTGAGAATCAGGATACAAGAAACAAAAGGGCTAAGGAATACGAAGATAAAGGTTATAAAATTTTTAAGGATAACAATGGTACTCCTGTTGATTTGAATGAATCGACAGGTCGTGACTATGTTTGTCTTGCATATAAAACTACGGATGATGAATCTGATGCTATCAGGAGTGTTAAGATGCTTGAGATGGATCAGGGATATGAATGGTTTTCTTATCAGACCGTTGCTGAAGGACAGATGGAGAAACTTGAGCCTGCAGCTGCTGATATTATAGTCGCAGCTAGAGAATTTAAAGATAATCTTAGTAAAGGAAGTAAGTCTGCAAAGTATGCCAAGGATTATTTGAATTATCTGTATTTTACACAAAAAGTTAATTATAGTTATAGTTATTTGACAAAAGAAAAGAAATATCCGCTTGGAGATTATTTAGCAGATGATCCTGAATTACAGATGATAAAAAAATTAATTATTCAAATGAATTCTGCTTCTCTTACATCGATGTATTCACAATTATCACTTGGTGTTTCTGATGTTGGTGAGACATGGGCTGAGAGAATTGAAAAGACAGATACGTTTTTGAATAAAACTCCAAATAGTTCTGAAAATGCGATTTATGATAGGTTATATTATGATTATTCTCTTGATACTCGTGACGTGATTCAGAAATTTGCAAAGGACTATCGTGAAGCTACAGAACGTAGGGAAGAAAATGGTGGAAAAATTGAAACTGTTAGTTCTGATGTTGGTAATAATGGATTAACTAAAGATAATGTTCAAGATGTAATTGATTCTGGAAATGAAGAAGATGGTGCTGGAGATATTTTAAATATTACGGCTTATGAAATGTTAAATAAGTTTAATGTAGGAAAGGAGAAGCTTGGCGACTATATTTTAAGGCTTGCTGATGAAAGTTATGATACTAGAACTGATATGCGTAAGCTTTATCCTATTGTTGAAGCATTTACTAATGGACAGTTTGGAATGATAAAGGTTGTTGGTCTTGCACAGATGGCACTTTTCCTTAATCAGTCGGATGAATTCTACCAGGAGCTTGAAAGCCGTAAGGCTAAGACTGTTGAAAGTATTAAGGAAGCTACTAAGGGTGAAACATCAATTTCAGTTTGGACTGGAGTTAATACTGAGTTTTATGAGAGAGAAGTTGCTCTTACATCTGATGCTTATAGGCAGAGTAAAGCTGGAGCAGTTTACACTGAAATGACTCGTCAGGGTTCATTCTATGATAATATGAATCTTGCTATGACTTGGATTGGACTTGCTTGTTCTGTCGCAGGTCTTGTTACTGGAGTTGTTGCTTTAGGTTTGTTTATTTACGGTAGTGAATTATCTGTTTGGGCTGCTTGTGTTAGTGTTATTGGTACAGGTGTAACTATGTCAGTACTTGGAACTATTGGTTGTTTAATGGTTATTGTTGGATGGGTAACGCTTGCGGCAATTATTATATGTGCCATTATATACTTTGTTCATTGGCTTATAGAAAAATTTAAGGATGAGGAGAAGAGGGATTATACTAAAAGACCTGAAGAGGTATATGATTTAGAAGATGTTAGAATTAAAGGAGTAAAGAAGAAGGCATTCATTAGGTATGAGCCTGTAAGAGATGAGGGCGGAAAAATTATGGACCTTAATGGTGAAGACGGTAATGGTTGGAACCTTCTTTATTATACAAAATATGAGAATGTTGGTTCTCCGCTTTGTGTTGATGAACTTGGAAATACATTTGCTCGTACAGTAAATTCTGTAGGTTCACCTAATGGTTATGAGCCTGTTACATGTTTTGGCGATAATGATGCCGCTAATCTTAATTCTTATGTTAGGAAAAAGAAGGCTAAATCTCTTTATCTTCATTATATTACTAAGGATTTAATCGATGGTATAGAGTATCATTATGATGACAGTGTTGAAGAGGTGGAACAAGAAGAGAAAGAATACTTAAATAAGGGAACTAAGATTAAACTTGGAAATGATGAGAAATACTTAGCTGAACTGTTTGTTTCACATGAGGATACTCAAGCTGCTGCCAAAGCTGGTATTATGAAGAAACCTGGTTTTAAGGTGTATGATTATAATCTAACTCCTGGAGATGGATATACATATCTTGGATATTCTTCTACAACGGTTGCTAAGGATGCAATTAGAGATATTAGAATAGTTCCAAACTTTTCTTCTGGCGAGACTCTTGCATTGGGGGATGCAACTTATGGTTCGGCTGGTACCCTTCCAAACGGTAATGCAATTGTTTATACGATATATAATAGTGCTGGTCCTCCAGTTATTGATAAGCTTACTGTTACGGATTCATATCTTCCTATGGAGAGCGAATTAGAGCCTGTTAATTATCTTTGTGGTGGTGAAGCAGTTAGCTTAACTGATACATTTAACAATCCAAAGTATCTGTATTTCAAGCCTACAATTGCTTTTACCTCTGGAGAAAAATATATTTCAGGTCTTCAGTTTGTATCTGGACGTAAATGCTTTGATGCTCGTGACCGAAGTGTATTGGTTAAACAGTTAAACCTAGAAGATAAGGAGTTAAAGGGTGAGTTTGCAATCGATGGACTTTACTCTGATGGAAAGGAAACTATTTATCTATATGAAACAAAACCTGTTATTTTTGGTTTTGGAACATATGAAGCACAGGAACCTTTCTCATATACTGTTGAGAAATATAAGTTAAATTTATATTATACAACTACTTATAATCCATATCGTGCAATTTATGATGTTGGTATTTTTACTTCGACTCCAAATATGACTTATTTACCTCGTTCGCTTGGTACTCCTAATGGAAGCTATACAGCTGCTGCAAATACGCTTTTGACTAGTGATATGCTTCTTAGGGGTGTTCTTAAAGAGGAACAGTGTAATTTTAAGAGTATTGATAGAGATGAGAGAGTTAAAGTTATTTCTACAAATGCATATATTGATAAGTTGTGTTGTTGTGATAATCCAAAAAGAGTTCAGTATGGATGTCCTAAAATTGAGGATAATGTTACTGATGATAGTGCACCTTACCGTTCTCAAGGATTATATATGCTAGGAGTTACTTCTGCTGGAACTAAGGCTCCTTTAAAGGAGGGTGAAATTACATTATCTACTAGTAGTGAATGTCCTGAGGGTTGGCATTCTGTTCAGAGACTTACAGATCCATTTAATACAGAGTCTATTGATATTAGCTATGCTACCCAGAGAAAGAGAGATGATAAGCTCTATATGTATGTTAAGGGCGAGGCGGCACATCGTGGAAAGTATATCAGTGGTTTTAATATTTCAACATATGAAAGACCAAAGAATACACAGGGACATAAGTATTCTGATAATGAAATTAAGCTTTATGATGAAATGGCTGATGATGTTAGTATTATCGGACTTTTATCTAAGTGTTATGGAGAGGTTATGAATGTTAACCTTAGTGTTGCTCAAAAGAATGCTTGGTACAATAATAGTGATTCACATCCAGGAAAGGCGTCATATATTTCATTTACTAGAACTGATGATGAGAATTATGCAATTACTGGAATTTTGATGTATAGGTCTGATAAGCTTTCACCTATTCGTGTCAAGGTTGATGGAATTGAATATCACCGTGCTGGTGATAAGGTAGGAGACTATTATTTCTATTATACTAAGAATCCTGCGGCAAATCCTGGTTCACCTTTGATTGATGTTACCTTTGATGATTATCCATTGAAGGATGGATGGGCAACAGTTATTGGAATTGGTCAAGGTAAAGAACAGAATACAGCTACTTATTTGAGTGAATTTATGGGACAAAATGGATTTATGCATTTGTATGCTGATACTCATGATGCTGTAATTAAGGATCTTAAGGTTGTTCAAGGAGCTATTAAGAGAAAATTCTCAGAGTTTGCTAAAGATGGATTTAATTATGTTGTTAAGGAAAATCTTAACCATGGAACTCCAACAGGTGAAGTATATTTAGGATATAAGATGAGTTCTGCAGAAGGTGTTAACATGGATTGGACAGTCATTGATGATGAGGACTGGGAATTTGATGATGATACTGATGAAAATGATCCTGAATATGAGGATTGGAAAGACTTTGGAATTGATACAGATATAATAGGATTTGATGATGAAACGGCTGTACGAGATATCATTTGTGTAGTTGGTAATCAAGGATTTACAGTACCGACTGATGATGGAGATATTAAAACTAGTCTTAAATTAGAAGGTAAACCTGTTAATAAGATTAAACATAATGGTACTATATATGATCTCGTTAGTAATATTTCTCTAAATGAAGGTAATGAGGGACTTCCGATTTATCTCTATAAAACTGAAAAAGAGACAATCAACATTGGTGATAAGAGATTTTTCTTGAATCCTTTGAGAGATATTTGTTTATGTGCTGGTGATTCAGTTCCAACCTCAAGTGAAAAGGAAGGTGTTTGGGAGAATCTCCTAGACGTTTATGGTAGTAGGGTTAATTTGAATATTGAAGATATCTTCTATGGTGACAATGGACATATTGCAGATCTTAGACTTTATCTCTTCACACAGAGATATATGGGAGATGGAAGCACAGATGATGAAGAAGTATCAGAAGATTTAGATGATTTAGATTTAGATGATGATGATTTAGAAGATGTAGATTCAGATGACGCAGATTCAGATGATGAAGAAGTACCTTCAAATGTCGAAACTGGTCCTGTTAAACCTGGTGCAGAAATAGTTGGAGGAGAAGCATCTGATACTTTCTATACAGAAACCCTATATTTAAAGAATAATTAAAAATGTGTGATATCTTATTTGATTAATTATAGTTTGGAATTTTGCTCAGCTAGAATTTAGGTTCTAGCTGAGCTTTTTTTTGTTTTGGAGATTTTTGGGGATTTGGGTTTTTGGGGAAAAGCAGAGGGATGGCGGGAAAGTGGGGAGGTCCTATGCTTTTGGGATGAAATCAACGCTGAGGAAAGCAAGATTTAGGCGGAAAAAGCAGAGGGATGGCGGGAAATTGGCGTGGTCCTATGCTTTTGGGATGAAATGAGTGAAGCTTTGTGAGTGGATTTAGCGAAAAAAGCATAGGGATGGTGGGAAATTGGCGTGGTCCTATGCTTTTTTGGAAAAAGCAACGCTGAGGAAAGCAAGATCAAACCAGAAAAAGCATAGGGATGGTGGGAAATCAGGGGTGTTCTATGCTTTTGGGATGAAATGAGTGAAACTTTAAAAAGACTTTGACTATCTACAGCCTATATATTACTATTAATATGGAGATAAATGGAAAATTTGGTAGTGTCAAATCTTATATTGTTTATAAAAACGTGGTCTATAAAAACGTGCAGAATAGAAAATGATGCTATCAACAAAACTTGGTGGTGCCAATTGGCGCTTCCTATACAAATGAAGGAGAGTGAAATATGAAAAGGAAAACAAAAAGAATTATTGCATTTTTTACCATTTTTTCGATGGTTTTTGGCTTGATGGGAGGACTTGGATTTGACAAGAGTAGTAAGGCTGCAGGTAATGAAACTAATTTACTTAAGGCATCTAATTTTAGATTTTCATTTAAAATACTTGATGGAAGTTTTAATATAATTACCTGCGATTCTAAACTTATATCAGATAGTGGTGGAACATATACTTTTAAGTATAGTGATGAAAAAGAAGTTTTTACAAATGTGCAATATGTACAGCTTATGAGTGATAATCTATTAGACAAAGGCATCAGTTCTTTGAAGATGACTGTTAATTCCTTTAAGATTAATGGTTCTCCTTGTCCGATTAATTCTAACTATAAAGCATTTGTTTATAATAATAATTTGACAATTATTGATGCTCAAAACACATCTTATTCTAGTTGTAATTTTAATATTATTGATTCGTTTAGTTATATAAGGAAATCAATATTTACCAATATTACATATGAGAATAATACTTTTAATTATAGTGGAGTAGAATCTAGCTCAACTTACACTGCTGAAATTAGTGTTACTTTTAGTGATATTAATACCGCTTATAGTACTTATTCTGCAAATGATGTTGAAGCTATGATTGACGCAATTGGGACTGTTACTTTAGAAAGTGAATCATTAATAGAAACGGCATCTAATACATATAATTATATGCTTTCGATATCGGAACAAAGTGAAGTACAAAACATATCTGTGTTGCAGGAGGCGATTGAGGAGTATGATCGACTTGTGAAACAAGCAGAGAAAGATGCAGCTGCAGTGGCAGCTGTTGAAAAGTTGATTTCTGCAATTGGAAATCCGGAAGATGTTGAATATACTACCGATTATTACCAGAAGATAGAGGCAGCTCAAAAGGCATATATCAACTTAAGGGAAGAAATAAGAGCTGATGTCAGCAATATAAGTGTTCTAGAGGCGGCATCGAAAAAGTATTATTCTTTTGATGCTGCTATTTTTAATGTTCGTGGTTTGATAAGTGATATTGGAACTGTTGAGTATACAGAAGAGTGTTATTCAAAAATTGAAGCTGCAGAAAAAGCTTATCAGGCGTTGGATGAGGATTTGAAGGCTTATATTTTGGATAGTGAATTAACTACACTTTCAACAGCGAGAAGTGAATATGAGGCTTTGAAGGCAGCAGCAGAGAAAGAAGCAGCAGAAAAGGCAGCAGCTGAGGTAGTTGAAGGTTTGATAAATGCAATTGGAACTGTTGAGTATACAGATGAGAGTTTAGAGAAAATTGAAGCAGCTGAGGATGCATATGACAAATTAACGGATGATCAGAAAGCGTTGATTTCAAATTATGACGATTTAACAGCTGCAAGAAGTGAATATGATGAGCTTAAGGCTGAGG
>JAILNN010000177.1 GCA_024691565.1 Lachnospiraceae bacterium
GAATATAATTCGCTTGGCAAGAAGACTGGAAAGATCGTGATTAATGATAGCGAGTGGGAGGAATATATAAAGGCTCTGAAAAATGAGGAGAATGGTTTTTATGAAAAATTGAAGACAGTTCCTTTCAAAAATTATAATCCAATTTCTGATAATATTGAGAAGAAATTTGAAATTAAGAATGATGAAAGTGTGCAGGTTTGTAGCCAGTGGTGCGACCTTCTGGAGCCTGAAAGTTCGAAGACTTTGGCGAGATATTATAACTCTTTTTATGATTTGTTTTCGGCAGTTACTGAGCATAAATATTCAAATGGATTTGCATATTATATTGGAACATATTTGGATGAAATTTCACTTAATGCGCTGCTTGCTTTGATTCTTAGTAAGGCGGGTGTGCAGGTTGAATATTTGCCAAAGGGAATTGAAGTTACGATTCGCCGAAATGAAAAATTTAAGTATTTGTTCTTGTTTAATAATAATGCTGAGACATTGGAATTTATATATAGAGATAAGGAGTATTCACTCAAGGCTTTTGAGATGCTAATCGAGATGTGATCAAAAGCCCAAGCTGAAATTAAAAGCCCAAGCTGAAATTAAAAGCCCAAGCTGGAATTAAAAGCCCAAGCTGGAATCAAAAGCCCAAGCTGGAATCAAAAGCCCAAGCTGGAATCAAAAGCCCAAGCTGAAATTAAAAGCCCAAGCTGGAATTAAAAACTTATGGGAAAAAGATGCTAGTTGAGATGTAAAATCTGGAGAAGATGCATGAATGAATTGAAAACAATTAGGAAAATGCTTTTCTACATTTTTGTTGCTATATTTGCAGGAATGGTTAGAGTTGTCGCGGATAACCGTGGCTTCACATATCATTCCTTTTTGGGGTTGATTTATATGTTTCTTTTCTTCCAATGGGGCCTTAGCATTAAGAGAAGATTCATTCAAAAGCATATGAGATTTTATCTTTCGGCATCTGCATTTTTTATGTGTTTTTGGATTTTTGCGCGTACAGTTAAATATGAATTTGTGTCTTCTGGTACGTTTGCTTCGAGATTACTTTGGTATAGCTACTATATTCCGATGATGCTTCTTCCAATGTTTATGTTTTTGGCGACGCTTTATATCGGAAAGACTGAGAAATATAACATTTCTAAAAAATGGAACTTGCTTTTTATCCCGGTATTTATTGAAATTGTCGCAATTTTTACAAATGATTTGCATCAAAAGGCGTTTGCTTTTTATAAGGGTTATCACTTGGCAGAAAATGCCTATAAATATGGTTTTGTGTATTATATTGCATATGGAATGTTTGTGCTGTTTTTGCTTGGAATTATAATTATGCTTTTTACGACATATGCTAAAAAGAGGTTTTTTAAGGCAATTTGGCTTCCTACTATTGTTGTGGGTTTTGCAGTGTTTTATTTTGCAATTTATGAGTCGTTTCAGGAGATGAGTAATGATAAATTTCTGTTACAAATCATGTTTGAATTGCCCGAATTTACGTGTTTGTTTTTGATTGCTTTCTGGGAAAGTCTGGTTTATACGGGTATGATTCCTTCTAATAAAGATTATGATATTTTCTTTGAATCTTCGTCCATCAATGCAGGAATTGCTGATGATGAATATAAGGTCGTAATGCAGTCTGGCGGAAGAACGAATCTTGGGGCGGAAAATGAGTCTGCTGGGGAATTGAATCCTAGTGCGGAAAATGGACTTGCTGAAAAGTTAAATTCCGGGGCGGAAAATGAGTCTGCTGGAAAAATCGACCTAATTCCTAATAAAGATGAAATTCGTGATGCGCTGTCTGCGCCGGTTCTTTTGAATGAAAATTTTCAGATGAAGAGTCATGCAATCAAGGGCGGTTATTTCTATTGGATTGAAGATATTTCTGAGATTACAGAGTTGAATAAGAATTTGGTTGAAACGAGAAATTATTTGGAAGATGAGCATGCGATGTTGGATGCGAAAATATCGCTTCAGGAAAATATGAAATCTGCTGAAAGTCAGAATAAGTTATATTCAAAAATAGAGTCAAAATTGAAATATCAAATGGATGAAATTTATAGAATTCTTGATAATCTTCCTGAGGATGAAAATGGATTCCAGAAAGAGATGAAGCGTGCAGCAATTATTAATGCTTATATAAAACGTATGTCAAATCTGTATCTTATGTCATATTCCCACCCTGAGATTAATTTGTCTGAGTTTATGATTTCGATAGAAGAAGTTCTGTATTATGTTGATTTGTATAAAAAGAGCCATGAAGCAATAGATCCTGAAGTAATAGATAAAAATCAATTTACTTACACTTTGAATTTTAAAGATATGGAGAGTAAGTTTGATTCGAACCTGATTCTTTTTATGTTTGAGGGGCTGACTTGGATTATTAATAAGCAGTTGGATTGTTTGAAACGGCTTGAATTTTCCGAAATAAAAACGAATTCTGGTTTTAGATTTTGTCTTAGATTTGAGAATGATGGGTCGGAAATTGATGTTCGCGAATTTGAAAATGTTTTAAAGAATAATAGTGATTATAGGGATGAATTTGGATTTGATTTGACATTCTACAATTATTCGGAATTGAAGAATAAGAATCGGATTTATACTGAGGCAGATGAAACTGGAAATTGTATTTTTGTTGAGTGTTCTGATGTGATGGAAGAGCATTGAGTGTCCTAAAACGCACCCCAAAGGCGCCAAAACCAAACCACAAAACCAAACCACAAACCACCCGAATTCTTATAAGGAGGAGTATATGACTTTTGCCGATTTTTCGTTCAATATGAATGTTGTAAATGCGATTGCCACGCATTTATATATAATGTGTTTACTATTTATCGTTGTTAAAAGCTATGAGTTGAAAATACCAAAGAAATATATGGTTTTATATTTGGCATATTTTGTTGTTAGTATTCCAATTATTTTTGCGACTCATGATGAAGTTAATATGGCAAAAATGGGAAGATCGTCGATGGTTTTTGATAATTATTTTTCAAAAATTCCTGCAGTTCCATTTTTGATTTTGTGGTGGACTCTTTTTGTTTGTGCCTTGCTTTTTTGGCATAGGATTGCTAAAAAGAATAGCAAGATTTTGACGAACAATTCGATTCAGGAGGGGCTTGATTATATGACCGACGGTATTTGGTTTGGTTCTCCTGAGGGTAGCACGATTCTTGTTAACGAGAAGATGAATGAAATTAGCATCGCTTCGATTGGCAGCGGACTTTTGGATACAAAGGAGTTTAAGGAGAGAATTGAGAATTCTGAGGTTGTTGAGGGTTGTGAAATTCAGGACGATAAGGAATATAAAGATCGAAAGATTTTGAAATTAGCAGATGGCACCATATGGAATATGTGTTATAATGAGCTCACGATTTCGGGGGAGACGATTTGCGAGGGAAAGGCGATTAATATAACTGAAATCGTTCATAAAAATAAGGAATTGGAAACTCGTAATGAGCATCTGCAGAAGGTTAATCAGCAGATTAAAGAGTATAGTTTGAATATGGATGCTGCGATTCGAGAGAAGGAAATTCTTTCGGCGAAGATTAAGATTCATGATAATATTGGGGCTTGCCTTATTGCTCTGAGGTCTTATCTTTCGGGAAAGGGAATGGACAGGAAAACCCTGACTGAAATGTGGAAGTTTTCGATTGCTCTTTTGAATCGTGAGGCTGTGTCTAAGAAGGCGAAAGATAGGTTTTTGGTTCTTGAGGAGGCAGCGGATGCAGTTGGAGTTCAGATGATTTTTTCTGGCGATAAAACACTTCTTCATGAAGTTGAAGATGTTGCTGCGACTGCGATACATGAATGTTTGACAAACACAGTTAAGCATGCAAATGGTAATATTTTGATGGTTAATTCTGAAAAACATGATAATAAAATTGTTATGGAATTGACCAATAATGGCGTGGCACCGAAAGGTGAAATTTCTGAAACGGGTGGTTTAAAGAGTCTTCGTAAAATTGTAGAAATGCGGTGTGGAGAGATGATACTTGATTATAAACCGAGATA
>JAILNN010000186.1 GCA_024691565.1 Lachnospiraceae bacterium
CTGTTCGTCGTTTCCGGCATGAATGCCCGCTCAGAATTAGAGAAAAAAGACACAAAAACATTTATAAAATCAAGAACCAGAAAACTTCTAGTTCCATCCACAATAGGACTATTAGTGTTCGGATGGGTTTTGGGCTACTACAATATGTTGATAAGTAACGCCTTTGACACAATGGGTGCAGCAGTTCCAAAACCAATACTTTACATAATAATGTGTCTTAGCGGAACCGCCCATCTCTGGTATATTCAGCTTCTCTGGTTTTTTAGTTTATTACTAATCCTTATAAGAAAAATCGAAAAAGATAGACTATATAAAATTGGCGCTAAAGCAAATTCCATTTTTATGATTCTATTTGTTATCGTAATTTATGGTGCTGCTCAAATTTTAAACACTCCAGTAATTGTAGTCTATAGATTTGGAATTTATGGTGTAGGATTTTTAATCGGATATTTTGTATTTTCGCACGAAGAAGTAACAAAAATGCTCGAAAAAAATTGGATACTATTTAGCTTATTAGGCTTGATTTCCTGTGTAATATTTGTTGTAATGTATTGGGGAAAATCATACCCAGACCACTCCGTTTTAGATACACCAGTATGCAATATTTTCGCATGGTATGGAACTCTCGGTGTAATTTCATTTATGAAAAAATGGGGTGATTTTGAAAACAAATTCACTAAATGGATGACAAAAAAATCCTGGGGATTATACATCTTTCACTACCTACCACTCGCCGTCACAGCGTGGTATCTTAAGGATTTAGTTCCACCAATACCAGTATTTTTAGTTTATCTATTAGTAGCAATTGCAGCATTTTCAGGAGCATTTGTTTTATATGAAATCATCAGTCGCATCCCAATTATAAGATGGTGCATTTTAGGTCTAAAAGTAAAGAAGGAGGATTAATATGAGCTTTGCAGAAAACTTAATTGAACTAAGAAAATATAAAGGATTATCACAAGAAGAAATAGCAGAAATGATTGGAGTCTCCAGACAAACCCTATCCAAATATGAGACCGGAGAATCCCTTCCAGATATCGAAAAATGTAGACTCCTCGCCGAAATATTTGATGTAAAAATTGACGATTTGATTTCTTATAAGAAAGATAAAAATAACTATGGCCTCGGCGTACCTCCAAAAGGAAAACATATTTTTGGAATGGTCAAAGTAGGCGAAAAAGGCCAAATAGTAATTCCCGCAAAAGCCAGAAAAGTTTTCGACATAAATCCAGGCGACAAATTAATCATCCTCGGTGACGAAAGCCAAGGCATTGCAATAATAAAAGAAAAAGGTGTCCTAGATCTGCTAAATAAAATTAGAAATAATGGTGAAAAATAGCGAATAAAATGGGAAATAACAAAAATGTTATTTCCCATTTTTATATGTCAATTTACAATTCTAATAAACCAATCTAACTATTATCAGTTGGCTAACTTAAAAAAAGCAATACGTTTATATTCTTCTCTAATAACCTTACCTGATTTTCTTAACTGATTAACTAAAACTGATATCTGAGGTATGCTATACTCATTATCAAAATCTTTGACTATATTACTAATAGTAACCGGAGTATTGACTTCTCTCATATATTCTAATATATCTTCCTTAATTAACTCATTTTCTATCTGTTTATCAGTCAAATCTTTACTTTTTAATTCCCTACATCTTAAAACCTTCTTATATTCTACGTCGAATATTTTTTTATATGCCACGTCAATATCTGGAATATTAAGGCCAAAATAATGCTCGTAGTTTTCATAGTTATCTCTTACAACATTTGCCTTAACCATCTTTTTTATACATCGATTCATATCACGTATTGGAATTTCTTCGCCTAACTCATCCTGTATTTCTTTTTGCATCATAGTCCTACCAAACCGTTTAATACATGTGATTAATTTTGCATAGAGTAATTCCTCTTTTTTAAATTTCTCTAACAAACATTCTTTGGATCCTTTTTCAAGAATATCCTCTATCTCCTTATTGTAGCTTTTCTTCTTATCTTTCAACTCCTGAATCAAAGCGTCGTTTTTTAATATTTCTTCAATTAACTCTTTTCTCTTATTATCAACTTTCTCCTTCTTTTCATCGAAGTTAAATTTATCTATATTATTTTTTCTTATACCATCACATGTGTGTATATAATTACTTCCATCCTCAAGCCAACTAATTTTCTTTTGAGAAACCTTCTCCTTATCCTTTAACTCTTCAATTTCCACGGCGCATTGTTTTTTCTCTTTTCCCTTAAACAAACCAAGCTTACTTAATCTGGCTTCTGTATCTGTGATTTGATTTCTAATATTATTAATAACAAGTCTCTCAGTTTTTAAACACCCATCAATATAAGCGCAGGTTTCATCTGTCTCTTTATCCATTATGCCTGATTTGATTTTTTGTGTAGTTACAATTTGATTTCCAACCTCATTAATGTATTCTCTAACTTCATGTTCAATCTTTTGTTCATTGATTTGGTTCAATTTATTATAATTATTAATTACATAATCTATAGCTTCTTCACGTGATATATCTTTTATCATATTTTCACCTTCTTTCGATTATTAAAATACTGAATCACTTGGTCTAGAATCCAAGAATTTATACATATCATTTGATTTCTTATACGTTATAATTTCATTGAATTGTTTTTTTGCTTTATCATAATCAGAGTTTTTTATACTATCAAAACCCGCCTTATATAAATCATCCTTACTACTTTCAATCTTACCATTAAAGATATCAATCAATTGATCACATAGCTTTATTAATTCATCCTTAAAACTATCTAATGAATTACTTCCGGCTATTTCTCCTTTAATAGTTTCAATACTTTCTACAGTTTCAGCATCTTTAATTTTGGAAACATATATTATAGCTTCCTCATACTTGCTGTATCTACCAAGTGCTTCTTTACGTTTTTCTTCTTCTTCTTTTTTAGCCTGTTCCTCTTTTCTCTTTATTTCTTCCAACAAAACAGCTTCGTTATCATTCAGCTTATTAATATAGTCCTTTGTATCTTTGTAAGATTTAATAGAATTAGCTTTTTTTATAAGCTCTTTAATTTCGTCTAAAGTTTTTACTTTGTCAGTTTCTGCTACAACTTTTTCATATTCCTTTTCTTTCTCGTAATCTTTTACATCAATCTTTTTTCTTTTTGCATACTCATATTTTTTTAAATCCTCAGAAATCTTATTTAACTTATTCTTAGTATTATTATAGTCTTTGATGAAATCATTTTGGATTATCTCATTTTCATCAGCACGGCTTCTCATAGCATCGATTTGATCCTTAATTGACTCTATATTAATTTGATAGTCATAGCCTATATCTCCTAATCCACCAGTCGTTACTTCAATTCCTTCTATACTATCAATGATGTCTTCTATTACATCTAAATATGAACGAATTGTAGTAATTCTTGCGGTTTCAGCAAGTTCGTTAAATTGAGTAAGTCCCTCAGCAAGTAGCATCTCCAGTTCTCTTCCACTACCATTAACAATTTCTTGTAATTGTAGTAAATATAATTGTATTCTAAAATCATCTAAACCATTAAAACTACTACTTTCAACTTCTCTCTTTACTTTTGTAGCTTCATCACTAAAATTATCAGTTATTTTATCATGCCTATCTTCTAAATCTTTACGGCAACTTTCTAACTTTTTATCACCATTTTCAATTTTGTCTATATTAGGTTGCATTTGATTAATTTTAGTTTCATATTCAGCCTTTTCCTTTTCCAATTTATCTATTTTATCATTATATTGATTATCACCACTCTTTGATTTAGCAGGTTCTTTTTTCTTTGCTGAACTACTTTTTTTACTTGTAGAAGACTTAGCAGGAACATAACCAATATCCTTTTTTATACCATTTATTATTTCATCATATTCCTTGGTTTTCTTTGATTGAACTTTACAGGTAAATATTGTTTTACTGTCATCATTAACACTACATTCATCATTGGCATTATTTTTTATTAATTCATCAGCTTTCTCACACATTTTGGATAATATATCTTTTTCACAACCAAGTTTTTGCTGACTCACTATTACTTCACACATATAATTCAGGAATACATCACGAATATCCATTATGTATTCAAGAAAACTATCTACTTCTTCACTATATTTTTTAGTATAATCTTCATAGTTATCAGTTAATGCATCTACACCAGTGTTAATATTATTAATTACAAGTGCACGTGTCATGTCAATTTGCATAAAAGAATTATTTACAAGTTCTTCCCATTCAGAATATTTTTCCATATCCATTAAGGTTTTTGTAAATTTATTACTATTAATATCTGTTAATTTTCTCTTATTATTTTT
>JAILNN010000200.1 GCA_024691565.1 Lachnospiraceae bacterium
TGGGTATGCTTGATGTACCTAAAATCACAGATGCTAGGCAGGTTGCTGAATTTGGTGGATTCTTCAAACTTGTGCCTACAGCTATTAAAGTAAATGATACAGAGTATGCTATTGATTATAACGTAAATTCAACATGCTACATAGATGGCGATGCTGCTAACGGTATGAGATGGAATCTTGTTAACGAGTACAACAATTATTGTACATATGATGCAGAAGCTGATGAGTTCGTAGATGTACTTAATGACGAAGGTGAAACTACACCAGTTAACAACGTACCAGATCCAATCAATGTTAAGGCTGGAGAAAGAGTATCTTATATTTTTGAAGTTCATATAGAAACAGCTACAGAGCCAGAGGAAGCTGAAGCAACTGCTGTACCAGCAGAAACAGAAGTTGCTGCAGAAGAAGATTTTCCTTATACAACTTACTATCCAATTTCTACAGAGAGTCCATTAACAACTTATAGTCCTTTAGCGACACCTATTAGTGCTAACAATAGCTCCTCTACATTAATTTCAGGATCAACTATTAGATATACTGTAAGTACAGGTAGTTCAACTGCTACAGGAGTATTCACTCAAAATATTAAAGTTAAAGAATCTGTTAAATTAACATACGGACAGAAAAATTTTTCGTTAGAACCTGAGAGTGATGCCGGAGATGAAGCGGTATTTTCATATATATCTGGTTCATCTAAAATAGTTACTGTGGATAATAATGGATTATTAACTGCTTGTGGATATGGTTCAACAGAGATTACTGTAACTGCAAAGGCGGTTGGTAAGTATAAGGCTAATTCAGTAAAAGTGGAGGTTAAAGTAGTGCCTCAAAAAGTTAAAATTAAATATTGTAAAGCTAAAAACGGAGTATTAAAGCTGGAGTTTTCAAAAGCAAAAAACATTACTAAATATGAGATTTTTATTAAGAATGGTTCAAAAAATACCAAATTAAAGACTAAGAAAACATCTTTAGTAGGTGCTGTTGTTAAAGGAAAAACATACAAGATTAAGGTTAGAGCGTATAAGAAAGAAGAAAAAAAGAAATACTACGGCAATTGGAGCAAGGTGAAGAAAGTTAAAGCCTAATGTCGTTTAATGATATCTTCCTTGAATGGAAATTGATTAAATGAGTTTTAAGCCCAGATCACTTGGGGGAGTGGTTTGGGCTTTTGTCGTTTCATTCCTGTAAAAGAAATCGTTATTTTGGGTGGTTTTTTGGTTTGGATGTGGTATGATGAATGAGAATGTGCGATTATTTGGTTGTGCCGAGAGGTTGATTTGAGGGTGCTATGAGATACATTTTTTATTGTTATTTTTATTTGAGGGGGAGAGTACATGAGTATTCAGGAGAAATATCTTAAGATTGCTGAGGAAGTTATTGCGCAGGGGCCTTATAAGCCTAGTTGGGATAGCTTTGATGATTATGAAGTGCCTAAGTGGTTTACAAATGCGAAGTTTGGTATTTTTATTCATTGGGGGCTTTTTAGTATTCCTGCGTTTAGGAATGAGTGGTATTCGAGAAATATGTATATACAGTCTATGGAGGAGTGGCAGCACCATAGAGATACTTTTGGTGAACATAAAGATTTTGGATATAAGGATTTTATTCCGATGTTTACTGCGCCTAAGTTTGATCCGGCTGAGTGGGTTAAATTATTTAAGAAGGCTGGCGCGAGGTATGTTACGCCAGTTGCTGAGCATCATGATGGTTTTCAGATGTATGATTCTGAGATTAGTGAATATAATGCTAAGAATATGGCTATGCATAGGGATGTTCTGGGTGAACTTAAGGAGGAGATTCTTAAGAATGATATGGTTTTTTGTGAGTCGAATCATAGAGTTGAGCATGCGTTTTTCTTTTCTCATGGTAAAGATTTTGAGAGTGATGTTAAGGAGCCTATGAAACTTGGCGATTACTATTATCCTTCGATTCCTGAGGCGGGTGATATGGATATGTTTAGTCCGGCGCCTCCGACAGATTTCTTGGAGGATTGGCTTGCGAGAAATGTGGAGCTTGTTGAGAAGTATCGTCCGGCGATGGTTTATTTTGATTGGTGGATTCAGCATGAGTCTGTTAAGCCTTATTTACTTAAGTTTGTGGCATATTACTATAATAGGGCTGTTCAGTGGGGTATGAAGGTAGGCGTGTCTTATAAACATGATGCGATGATGCTTGGGACTGGTATCCTTGATATGGAGAGAGGTCATTTTTCTGAGGCTAAGCCTTTCCCTTGGCAGTCTGATACAGCGATGGCGCATAATTCATGGTGCTATACAGCTCAGAATGATTTTAAGAATGCTACTGATATTCTTCAGGATTTGGTTGACATTGTTAGTAAGAATGGTTGTTTGCTTTTGAATGTTGGACCTAAGGCTGATGGCTCTATCTGTGATGAGGAGGTTGAGATTCTTGAGGGAATTGGTGCATGGATGGCTGTTAATGGCGAGGCTATTTATGATACGCATCCTTGGAGAATCCAGGCGGAGGGAGATACTAAGGTTGTTGAGGGTATGTTCTCTGAGCAGGGTAGAAAGGACTTTGATTCTTCGGATATTAGATTTACATGTAAGAGAAACTTTATTTATATTATTCCTATGCAGCAACATGGTGAGGATGTTATCGTTAATTGTATGGGTGAGAATAGCAAGGATTTTCATGGAATCATTGATGATTTTGAGGTTCTTGGATATGATGAAAAGCCTGAATTTACGAGGGATGATGATAAGATGACTATTCATGCACCTTTCGTTGATAGTGATAAACCAGTTGTATATAAA
>JAILNN010000254.1 GCA_024691565.1 Lachnospiraceae bacterium
ATATTATTTATCAAATCTTCGGTTGCAGTTTCTCCATCAACCATTCCTAAATAATTTAATACATCCATTAAATCTACGCAATATAAATCTTCGGGCATATCATTTTCAATAGTTTCGGCAGCCCTATCTAAAGAATTGATTGCATTTAAGATTGTTTCATAATGTCGTTCAGATGTCAAATGAATTTGATCATTTATTTTCAATTCATCCTTATAAAACAATTCTGAAATATAATCCTTCAAATCTGAGAATCCATCACCTGTTTTTGTTGAAAAATAAATTACCTTCCAACCTAATTTATCAGTATATTCCTTTGAATATTCAATTACGCTTTCATCATTTTCATCACCTGAAAGCTTATCAACCTTATTAATTAGAATTACACCGTTCTTTTTTTGAATCATATCGATAATTTTCGACGCTTCCTCGTCAAATATTTCATCTTTATCGATCATATATATGATGAAATCCGCTTCTAGGACGTATTTTTTTGCCTTTTCTACTCCAATATTTTCGATAACATTGTCTGTTTCACGAATTCCGGCAGTATCAACCAAGTTTAAAACCACATCTCCGATTCGAACAATTTCTTCAATCGAGTCTCTTGTTGTTCCGGCAATGTCAGTAACAATTGCTCGATCATAATCCATAAACAAATTCAAAAGTGATGACTTTCCTGCATTTGGTTTTCCAACAATTACAGTATTTATTCCTTGTGAAAGCATCCTTCCGTTATCAAAATTATCTGTCAAATTTTTCAGCCTACTTTTTGCATCATTTATATGATTCAAAATTTCGGAAGAGTATCCTGCTATATCAATATGTTCAGGATCATCAAGTCCTGCTTCTATATAACTTAAGTCATCTAAAATTACCTGGCGAATTTCTTTGATAAAATTATTCAAATTTCCGCCCAACTGATTCAGAGAATTTTTTAAAGCAAAATCATTCTTACTTGAAATTACATCCATAACAGATTCCGCCTGTGTTAAATCTACTCGACCATTTAAAAATGCTCGTCTGGTAAATTCACCTGGTTCTGCAATTCGAACATTATTTTTTATAAGTTCTCTTAAAATTTTCTTCTGACAAAATGCTCCACCATGAGTATCAATTTCAATAACATCTTCCCTTGTATAAGTTGAAGGTGCCTTCATCAAAAGAACAATGACTTCATCAATAATTTGATTTTCATCGTCAACAATAAAACCATAATGAATAGTATGGGAATTTTGATTTAAAAAATATTCTGAATCTTCTTTCAAAAGATTCTTTCTTGATTTTCGATAAATTTTTCCAGCAACCTTTAATGCATCTGGTCCTGAAATTCTTATTACACCAATTGCTCCATCGGTTCCACCTGAGATAGCAGCAATAGTATCATCATTTGAAAATTTTGAAATCATAAATTACTCCTAATAATACAAACTTAAATTACAAACTCAAAGCAAATCTAAAAATTTCACCACTAATAATATAAAATCTATTTTAAAAATATACAACCATAAATATGAAAAAAGGGCTCATTTCTGAACCCTTATAATTTTCTCATATTTTAAATATTCAAGATAACACTTTTTTCAACTCACAATTAATTGTTGTTATTGTTGTTATTATTGTTACGATAATTCTTGTTGTAATTTCTGCGGTTATTATTCTTCTTATATCCGCCATTTCTGTTTCCGTATGAACGTCCTCTGTTTCCATACTTTCTCTTTCCATATCTATCATTATCAAATTTTGCGCCTGGCTTTAAAGTGATAACAACTTTTCTATATGGCTCTTCACCTTCACTATGTGTCTCAACATATTCGTCATTCTGTAAACTATAGTGAATAATTCTTCTTTCATATGGATTCATTGGCTCAAGGAATACAGGTCTGCGTGTTCTCTTAACCTTCTGTGCAAGATTCTTTGCGAGATTTTCGAGAGTAGCTTTTCTTCTTTCTCTATAATTCTCTGTATCTACCTTGATTTTGATGTAGTTATCAATATTTTTATTAACAACTAATCCTGTTAAATACTGGATAGAATCAAGTGTTCCACCTCTTTTTCCGATAAGAATTCCCATCTCATCGCCAACAAGATTGATGTTAAGAGCTTCTTCTTCAGCACTATAGCTGAATTCCATTGTGATATTTGTATTCATTGCTTTGAATACTTCTTCTAAGAATGCTTTAGCTCTTTTTTCAGCTTCAACTTCATCAATAGTTACACCTGTGAGAACTCTCTTCTTTGATTCTTTATCAACTGTTGCAATTGGTGTACTTTCTGTTGCAGCTTCACTAACTTCTTCAACCTTTGCAGTAGTTTCTGTACTTTCTGTTGCCTCTCCATATGCAACATCAACATCACTAACTTCTTTCTTAGTAGCCTTGATAACTGCTGGTTTACTACCTAAACCAAATAAACCCTGGGAACCTTTTTCAACAACTTCGTAATCGATATTTTCACTATAGGTTCCTAAACCAATACAAGCATTTGATACTGCTTCCTCCACTGTTTTACCAGTAAACTCTTTCCAATCTGACATTTTTTAACCCCTCCATTCTGTTGGAAACTCCAACACTTATATATTTAAAATACAAAAAACTCTAATCATATAACTTACATTTAAGACAAATTCTACAACTTGAACTCCAGTTTAAACATAAGTTTTTTTAGTCTCTCTTAAGCATATGTGCATAAGATGAAACTGATCCTTTTTGAAGATTTTCCTTATTTACATTATCCTCAACTTCTGGAACAATCTTCTTATTAATAACATCTTTTACAGATGTTTTATCTTCATTATTGTCGCTACCAACTTTAGCGTATTTCTTTAACTTTGAACTTCCTTCTTTAACTTCTCCAACATTTACCTTACCTGACTTGCTATTAGAAGTTCCTTTATTTTCACTATGAATTTCTTCAATCTGCTTATCATCTAAGCCCATCATCTTAAATCTCTTCTTAGATTTTTCAACATTCTTGCTCATATTTTCAGTTAAATCCTGTTTACTGAAGTAGAGATTGATGAATAATGACTGGAAGATTCTGAATACATTACCTGCAATCCAATAAATACCAACACCGATAGGGAACATGAAACAGAATGCACCTGACATAAGTGGCATAAAATTGTTCATTGCCTTCATACTCTGCTGAGTAGGATTTGAAGAATCTGTATTGTTATTATTTGTTCCAGCCATTGAAATCTTTGTACTAATAAACTGTGTAATAACAGAAACAATAGGAATAACAACACTTACTGACTTAAGTTTAGGTGTATCGGCAATGTTTAATCCAAAAAATGAATTAACATGTTTTGCCTTTGTTGAAACAACATCGATTATACTTGCACACTCAGGATAGTCTGCTGAAAGCTTCTTGAAACCTTCAGTTGTAAACTGTGAAAGCATATCTATATAGTAATCTAAGTTTGTTGCATCTTTTGCAGCACCCTTAATAGCATTAGTTACTACATATGTATTTGAAGAAATATATTCCTTCAAATCTTCAACAGAAGCACCAGCTTCCATAATATTTTTTCCAAGCTGTGCATAGATATCATAAATCTGTGGTACATAAGCTGGAATATTATAGATTACTCGATAAAGAGCAAACATAATAGGTAAGGAGATGAGTAGTGGTAAACATCCAGAAGCAGGACTAACTCCATATTTTGAATAAAGAGCTTGCATCTCATAGTTCATTAACTTCTGAGATTCCTCATCTTTTTTATTTTTATATTTTTCTTGAATCTTCTGAATTTCAGGATTCATAATAGAAGACATTCTAGAAAACTTTTGCTGCTTAAACTGAAGAGGTATCATAAGAGCGTTAATAATAAATGTAAAAAGTATGATACATACAGCGGTGTTTTCAATTCCAACCTTTGATAAAACAAAATATAAACCTTCTAATATTTTACCAAGAAGTTTTGCAATAGGACCAAGGATTGAACCCTGGTATGCACTTAACATAACTAAATTCATTACAACCATATCCTCATTTCTATGGAAATTACTATTTACGGAACTGGATCATATCCACCCTTATGGAAAGGATGACATCTTAAAACTCTTTTTATAGATAAAAAAAGTCCCTTAAAGAAACCATACTTTTTAAGTGCCTGAATTGCATATTCAGAACACGTAGGAGTATAAATACAAGTTGGTCTACCTTTTAAGGGAGAAATAAATTTCTGATAAAACCTTATTAATTTAATCAAAATCTTATCCATATTAAACTCCGTTCCATTATATGGCTTTTGAAAACATATAATCTACATTTTCAAAAATATGTCTCTAACTATTTTAATAGATGATGCAGCTTACAAAGATGTAAGTAAGCACTTTGAACATCCTGAAACTTCAAGTTTGCTGTATTTTTCTTGGATATAATAACAAAATCATATCCTTTCTTCACACCATCCATATTTAATCTTATGCTTTCTCGCACAAGCCTGGTAACTCTATGTCTTACAACACTGTTACCTACCTTCTTACTAACAACTATTCCGAAACGATTAACATCTGTCTCATTCTTCAACACATACATTATAAAATACTTATTAACATATGACTTTCCGGAATGATATACCCTATGGAATTCGGCATTATTTCTTATGGATTCAAACATAATACTCTCCGTTATCTTATATAAATCAATAGATATAAGTATAAATCAATACATAAATCAATACATATAAGATAAAAGGCCACATTAAAATGCGACCTGTAAGTATCAAACTTCTTATTAAGCAGTTAACTTATGTCTGCCTTTAGCTCTTCTAGCACTAAGAACTTTTCTACCATTAGCTGTGCTCATTCTCTTTCTAAATCCATGAACCTTAGAACGCTGTCTTTTCTTTGGCTGAAATGTCATCTTCATGATTGATAATCCTCCTAAATCAAATTTCTATTTATGATGTTACATTAAATGTTACAGATTTATAACATACTTATAAACATAACACGCAATAGGTATTATAAAGGCATATTTCAAATAAGTCAAGAAAAAATTAATTAAATTTACAGTGAAATGCCAGTCAATAAGTATTGATCTATGTGAATAACAAATCAACAAAATGTGGATATCATATGTTAGATTCAAAAAGTCAGTTTTTTTATGTATATTATAATAGGAAGAAACTCGTATCAGAAATATGATAATTAACATTTGCCAACAGATTCTTTTTAATTTTATCAACAAATTATCTACATTTCAATATTTTTAAAAAGCCTTATTTTACAATGCTTTGTTGTCAAAAAATCATACTTATAAACATAATATTATCCACAACATATAAACAAAATGTGGATAATTCAAAAAATTATTTACACTTATACACATTTTCATCAACAGTTGTTAAAAACTCCCCAAAATTAAAGAATTTCGTAATTTTTGAACGAAAAATTAACATTAACAAAATTATCAACAAGTTATCAACATTTGTGAATAACTTTGACTAAAATAGCCTTATTTTACTTGTAATTTAAGTCGTTTTGTTATAAAATATGGTAGTATGGTTTAATTTCCATTAATATATTTAACATACTTGTAATTTTTAAGAAATGAGGTAAAAATCAGTGTCTGATGAAGGTAATTTGCTACGGGAACAATGGAATGATATACTACAATATATGAAATCTGCTTGGTCTATTACAGACGAGACTTTCAATATGTTTATCAAAAATTTAAAGTTTAAGGATCTTAATAATAATATTATTACCATTTCCATTAATATGGAAAATCCTGATGTAAACAATGACCTTACTAAGAATTATATTGAGAAAACTTATTCTAATCAGCTTAAGCTGGCTATAGATGTATTTTTCCCTAACAATAATTTCCAGCTCGCATTTACTTTGAGTGGCGGTGGAGTTATTAATAATGATAAAAAAGAAGCTGTAAATATTTCAGATGATATTTCTTCTTATACAAAAAAATCAAACATATATTCTAAATATACGTTCGAGACTTTCATTTCAGGTGATGAAAACCTCATGGTTTACAACGCTTGTATGAGTGTTGCTGAGCATCCAGGCGAAAGATCAATGAATCCGTTATTTATTTATGGTAACTCTGGACTTGGTAAAACACATCTTATGCATGCTATTGCAAACAAGATTCTTGAGAAGGATAGAACTAAAAACGTTTTGTATGTTACTAGTGAGATTTTCACCAATGAAATCATTGAAGCTATCAGAAAAAATAGTCGTGATAACACTAGCACAAAGGAATTTAGAAATAAGTACAGAAGTGTTGATGTTCTTCTAATCGATGATATCCAATCTATTATAGGAAAGGAAGCTGTTCAGACTGAGTTCTTCAATACCTTCAATGAACTTTATGATCTCCAGAAGCAGATTGTTCTTTCCTGTGATAAGAGACCTAAGGATTTGAAGATTCTCGAAGAAAGAATGAGTTCACGATTCCTTTCAGGATTATCGGTTGATGTTAAGATTCCTACTTATGAAACCAGAATGGCTATTCTTAAGCAGAAACTTGAAGAAGAGAACATCACCGGAATCGATGATTCTATTTTGGAATTCATTGCTAACAACGTTGCTTCTAACATTCGAGAGCTTCAGGGTGCAATGAATAAGGTTATCTCTGAGATTAAATTTACAAACCAAAACCTTACATTAGAATATGTTAAGGAATCTATCTCTGATATGATTACTTCTAATAATAAGAAGAATATCACTATCGATGATATTATCGAAGCTGTTTGTAGTATCTTTGATGTTCAAAAGGATGATTTGCTTAGTAATAAGAGAACTGCTTCAATTACAGAACCAAGACATCTGTGTATGTATGTTGCTCATAACTACACAGGCCTTTCTCTTACAGTAATTGGACAGAAGTTAGGAAACAGAGATCACTCTACTATTATAAATGGAGAAAACAGAGTTAAGGAGAAATTAAAGGATCCTTCTAACAATGCTGACTTTGTTAATAACTATAACCAATTAATCAATAAACTAGGCATAAATACGATGAATTAGGGACTGTTAGTATTGTAAATAATGTTTTCAACAATAAACATTTTCTAGTTGAAAAGATTTTTTCTGAATTTTTTAATCCACAAAAGATAACAGTGATTTAACAAAAATATTCTTATCTTTTCAACAGAAATTTTCAGTGAAACCATTTATTTTTAGGGCCTTCGGAGGTTTTAAACATATCAACACCCCCTAATACTATTACTACTATAAAATTTATTTATTTATATATTTATTATTTTAACGATTGGAGATTTCACATGAATATTAAATGTAAAAAAAGCGATTTGTTAAATAGCATCAATATTTCATTGAAAGCTATTCCTGGAAAGACTACTATGCAGATTCTTAGCTTTATAGCAATTGTTGCTGAGAATAATAAGATTGATTTAGTTTCTAATAATCTTGAATTAGGAATTGAGACTAGTTTAGAAGCAGAGGTTATTGAGCCAGGTAAGATTTGTGTTGATGCTAAGATGTTTTCTGAAATTATTAGAAAGCTTCCTTCTGATGAAATTACAATGATTGTTGATGATAGGAATTCTGATACTGAAGAGATTGCTTCTATGCAGATTAAATCAGGTAGAGCTAAGTTTGAGATTTCAGCGATGTCTACTGATGAGTTTGTATTTTTACCTAATATTCAAAGTGATGATAATATTCAAATTTCTCAATATGATTTGAGAGCTATTATTAACCAGACTGAGTTTTCTATTTCTGATAATGAAAATCAGAAGGTTATGACGGGTGAACTTTTCGAGGTTACTGAAAATCAGCTTAGAGTTATTTCTCTTGATGGTAACAGAATCTCAATTAGAAGATTAACCTTAGGTAATCAGTATCCAAGTAAGAAGGTTATTATTCCTGGAAAGACTTTAAGAGAAATTAGTAAGATTCTTTCTGATAAGGTGGATGATAACGTAGATATTTATTTCAGCGAGAACCATATAATTTTCAAATTTGAATCAACTACAGTTTTATCAAGACTTATTGATGGAAATTATTATGATGTAGATAGAATGCTTTCTGACGATTATAAAGTTAAAATTAAAGCAAACAAGGCAGAGCTTACAGAGACAATTGATAGAAGTATGTTACTTAGAAGAGAGTCTGATAAGAAGCCTATTGTATTTAATATCAAAGATGGCAAGATTGAGTTCAACATGAAGACTTCAATTGGTTCTATGGATGAAGAGATGGAAGTTGAGAAAGAAGGAGAGGATTTGAGAATCGGCTTTAATCCTAAATTTATGTTGGATGCTCTTAAGAATATAGAAGATGAAGATGTTGATATTTACTTTAAGAGTGCTAAATCTCCTTGCTTTATCAAAAACGATGAGAAAACCTATATCTATTTAATTTTACCAATTAACTTTTAATCATAATTTAGAGGTGTAATGATGGAAGAAATTTTCATAAAAGATGATTATATAAAACTCGATCAGGCAATTAAGCTTGCTGGTCTTGTGATGTCAGGAGCTGAAGCTAAGCATTTAATTACTGAAGGTGAAGTTTTAGTTAATGGAGAAGAAGAACTTAGAAGAGGAAAAAAGCTTCATGATGGTGATAGGTTTAAGCTTTTTGATAAGGAATTTGTAATTAGAGCCAACCAAGAGGGTTGAAATGCATATTGTAAAAGTTAGCTTACAGAATTTTAGAAATTATGAGAATCTAGATTTAGAGTTTCATAAAAATACAAATATGATTTATGGTGACAATGCTCAAGGAAAGACTAATATTTTGGAGTCGATATCTGTTGGAGCAACTACTAAGTCACATAAAAATGCTCTTCCTAGAGAGATGATTAGGATTGGTTGTGATGAGGCACATATTAGAATCATCCTAAACAAAAAAGGATTGGATCAAAAGATTGATATTCATTTGAGAAAATCTAAGTCAAAGGGAATTGCTATAAATGGGGTTCCTATAAAAAAGTCTGGCGAATTAATGGGACTTTTGAATATTGTTTTTTTCTCACCTGAGGATTTAAACATTATTAAAAATGGACCTGATGAAAGAAGAAGGTTTATGGATATGGAACTTTGCCAACTTGATAAGATTTATTTTCATAATCTTACTGAGTATAAAAAGGCATTGACTCAGAGAAATAAACTTCTTAAACAAATTTATAATGATCCTAAGCTGAAGGATACCCTTTCTTTATGGGATGAACCACTGATTAAGTATGGGAAAAAGGTGATTGAAACCAGAAGAGTATTTATTAAACATATCAGTGAGATTTTAAGAGACATAAGTAATAGGATTACTGGAGGCAAGGAAAATATTATTTTAGATTATATTCCAAATACTAGTGAGGATAGCTTTGCTTTGAATTTGGAACTTTCTCATGAGAGAGATTTGAGAAACATGACTACCTGTGTTGGACCTCATAGAGATGATATTTCATTTTTGAATGATGGAATTGATTTGAAAAAATTTGGTTCTCAGGGGCAGCAAAGAACCTGTGCTCTTGCACTCAAGCTTTCTGAAATTGAGTTGGTTAAGAAGATTACTAATGATACACCGGTTCTTTTGTTGGATGATGTTTTGTCTGAGCTTGATAGAAATAGGCAAAACTATTTGTTGGATAATATTAAAGATATACAAACAATGATTACTTGTACTGGTTTGGAAGAATTTGTAAATTCAAATTTGACACTTAATCGTATAATTAGAGTAATCACAGGAACAGTTGAAATTGAAAAATAATTATATTTATAAGATTTAAATGGAGGAAGCTATGTCAGCAGATGTTGAAAATACGACGGTTACACAAGAATATGGTGCAGATCAGATTCAGATTTTAGAGGGTCTTGAGGCTGTTAGAAAAAGGCCGGGAATGTATATTGGTAGTACATCAGCAACCGGACTTCATCACCTGGTATATGAAATTGTAGATAATGCTGTTGATGAGGCTTTGGCAGGATATTGTAAGAATATTGAAGTAACAATTCAAAAAGATAATTCTATAAAGGTTGTTGATGACGGACGTGGAATTCCTATCGGAATTAACCATAAAGCAGGAATTCCTGCAGTTGAAGTTGTTTTCACAATTCTTCATGCTGGAGGTAAGTTCGGCGGTGGAGGATATAAGGTTTCTGGTGGTTTACATGGTGTTGGCGCGTCAGTTGTTAATGCCTTGTCTAATTGGCTTGAAGTTACAATCTTTAAAGATGGAAAACAATATATGCAGCGCTATGAAAGAGGAAAGGTTATGCATCCTCTTAAGGAAGTTGGAACAACTAATAAGAATGGTACACAGGTTATTTTTAAACCTGATGAAACAATATTTGAAGAAACAGAATTTGACTATGTAACCCTTAAGAATAGGCTTCGTCAGATGGCCTTCCTTACTAAGGGTATTAAAATTACGCTTATTGATGAGAGAGAGGAAGAGCCTAAAGTTAGGTCTTTCCATTATGAAGGCGGAATTAAGGAATATGTTGAATATATAAATAAAAATAAAAAGCTTTTGTATGATGATATTATTTATTGTGAGGGTGTTAAGGATAATGTCTTTGTTGAAGTTGCAATGCAGCATAATGATGCATTTATGGAAAATGCCTATAGCTTTGTTAATAATATCACTACACCTGAAGGTGGTACTCATTTAACTGGTTTTAAGAATGCTATTACTAAGACCTTTAATGATTATGGCCGTTCAATGAAGCTTATTAGCGATAAGGAATCAAACCTTAGTGGTGAAGATTTAAGAGAAGGTTTGACTGCAATTATCAGTGTTAAGATTGAGAATCCTCAGTTTGAAGGCCAGACTAAGCAGAAGCTTGGAAACAGCGAAGCTAGAGGTGCTGTTGATTCTATTGTTAGCGAGCAATTAAAATATTTCCTTGAGCAGAATCCTCAGATTGCGAGAGTTATTATTGATAAGGCACTTCTTGCACAGAGAGCGAGAGATGCTGCTAGAAAGGCTAGAGATTTAACAAGAAGAAAGACTGCTCTTGATTCTACTGCCTTACCTGGAAAACTTGCCGATTGTTCAGATAAGAATCCAAAGAATTGTGAAATCTATATAGTAGAGGGAGATTCTGCGGGTGGTAGTGCTAAGACTGCGAGAAATAGGGCTACTCAGGCTATTCTTCCTTTGAGAGGTAAAATTCTTAATGTAGAAAAGGCTCGTCTTGATAACATCCTTGGAAATGCAGAAATTCAGGCTATGATAACTGCTTTTGGAACTGGAATCGATGACGACTTTGATATAGAAAAACTTAGATATGATAAGATTATTATCATGACCGATGCCGATGTCGATGGTGCGCATATTGCTACTCTTATGCTTACCTTCTTATACAGATTTATGCCTGAGTTAATCAGACAGGGACATGTTTATCTTGCTCAACCACCACTATATAAGATTGAGAAGAATAAGAAAACCTGGTATGCATATAATGATAATGAGTTAAATGATATTTTGGTTGAAATTGGTAGAGATGGTAATAATAAGATTCAGCGATATAAAGGTCTTGGTGAAATGGATGCTGACCAGCTTTGGGATACAACAATGGATCCTGAGAAGAGAATTCTTTTGAGAGTTACCATTAATCCAGATGAAGAAGCTGAAATAGATGGAGTGTTTAATACACTTATGGGTGATCAGGTTGAACCTAGAAGACAGTTTATTGAGAAGAATGCCAAATATGTAAAGAATTTGGATATATAATTTACGAGGTGTGAATAATGGACGAAAATATTTTTGATAAGGTAAATGAAGTAGACTTAAAAAAAGAGATGGAAACTTCATACATTGACTATGCCATGTCTGTAATTGCATCCAGAGCCTTACCGGATGTTAGAGATGGTTTAAAGCCAGTACAAAGAAGAATTCTCTTTGCAATGTCAGAACTTAACAACGGACCGGATAAACCACATCGTAAATGTGCCCGTATTGTCGGTGATACAATGGGTAAATATCATCCACATGGTGATAGCTCAATTTACGGAGCACTTGTTAATTTGGCCCAGGAGTGGAATACCAGATACCCTTTAATTGATGGACATGGTAACTTTGGTTCAGTCGATGGCGATGGCGCTGCTGCCATGCGTTATACTGAGGCAAGATTAAGTAAGATTTCTGTTGAAATGCTTGCTGATATTGGAAAAGATACTGTTGATTTCATCCCTAACTTTGATGAAACAGAGAACGAACCAACAGTTCTTCCATCAAGATATCCAAATCTTTTAGTTAATGGTACTCAGGGTATTGCCGTAGGAATGGCTACAAACATTCCTCCACATAACTTAAGAGAAGTTATTGATGCAGTTGTAAAGATTATTGATAATAGAATTGAAGAAGATAGAGATACAGATATCGAAGAAGTAATTGATATTGTTAAAGGTCCTGACTTCCCTACTGGTGCTGAAATTCTCGGAAAACGAGGAATTATAGACGCATATAGAACTGGTAGAGGTAAAATCAGAATTAGAGCCGTTACAAATATCGAGCCTATGGAAAATGGTAAGAATAGAATTGTTGTAACTGAGCTCCCATATATGGTTAATAAGGCTAAGCTTATTGAGAAAATAAGCCAGCTTCATAGAGATAAAAGAATTGATGGAATTACTGATCTTCGTGATGAAACAAACCGTGAGGGAATGAGAGTTTGTATTGAATTAAGAAGAGATGTTAATCCTAATATTGTTTTGAATCAGCTTTATAAGCATACACAAATGCAGGATACATTTGGTGTTATCATGCTTGCTCTTTATAATAACGAACCAGTTGTAATGAACCTTCTTCAGATGCTTAAGTTCTATTTAAAACATCAGGAAGAGGTTGTTACAAGAAGAACAAGATATGATTTAAATAAGGCTGAAGAGAGAGCTCATATTTTAGAGGGCTTGCTTATTGCGCTTGATAATATTGATGAAGTTATTAAGATTATTAGAGCTTCAAAGACTACAGCAGAAGCTAAGAGTGGACTTATTGAGAGATTTGGTCTTTCTGATAATCAGGCTCAGGCAATCGTTGATATGCGTCTTCGTGCTCTTACTGGTTTGGAAAGAGAGAAAATCGAAGAGGAATATGCTTCTCTTCAGAAGAAGATTGCTGAATATAAAGCTATTCTTGCTGATGAAAAGCTTTTGCTTAACGTTATTAAGACAGAAATCACAGTTATTAGAGATAAATATGGTGATGATAGAAGAACTTCTATCGGTTTTGATGATGGTGAATTCCAGGATGAGGACCTTATTCCAAAGGAAAATACAGTAATTACCCTTACTCATTTAGGATATATTAAGAGAATGACTGAGGATAATTTCAAGAGCCAGCATAGAGGTGGACGCGGAATCAAGGGTATTCAGACTATTAAGGATGATTATATTGAAGATTTAATGATGACTACAACTCATCATTACTTGTTGTTCCTAACAAATAAAGGCCGTATTTATAAGATTAAGGCATATGAAATTCCTGTAAGTTCAAGAATTTCAAGAGGTACAGCCATCGTTAATATCTTACCTTTGCAACCTGGCGAGAATATTTCTGCAATAATTCCTATGAGTAAGATTGATGAAGAAAGATATCTTTTCATGGTTACTAAGAAGGGAATTGTTAAGAAGACAAGCTTAAAGGAATATGCTAATATTAGGCGTTCTGGAATCCAGGCTATCAATCTAAGAGAAGATGATGAGCTTATTGAAGTTAAGTCAACTAATAATAAAAAGGAAATTCTTTTGATTTCAAAGAATGGCCAGTGTATGCGTTTCCATGAAAAGGAAGTTCGTTCTATGGGAAGATCAGCTACTGGTGTTATTGGTATGAAATTAAATGAAGATGATTGCATCGTTGCTATGCAGATGGATACTCAAGGAACTGACCTTCTTATCGTAACTGAAAAAGGTATGGGTAAGAGAACTAAGATTTCTGAATTCCCAATGCATCATAGAGGCGGTAAAGGTGTTAAGTGCTATAAAATAACACCTAAGACGGGATATATTGTTGGTGCTAAGGCCGTAAACGATGATAATGAAATTATGGTAATCACTGAAAACGGTATTATTATCCAGACTAAGGTTAATGAGATAAGAGAGACCGGTAGAGATGCAAGTGGTGTTAAGATTATCAATATTAAAGTAAGCGATGAAATTGCATCCGATGAAGCACAGGATGTATTAAAGGAGAATAATTTATCTGAAACTATTGTTGCTAGTATTACTAAGGTAAGAGATAAGATTGAAACAGATGCAAAGGTTGTTGATAATACTGATGCAGAGGCACTTGAACCAACAGTAATTGATGATGGTGAGGATGTTAAAATCTCTGATATTTTAAATAGTGAGAATAATACGGAAGTCTAATTGGAATACGAATTACTCTCTATGTGTTGTAAATAAATATTTTAATGCGAAGGTTTTATAAAGATGAGAATAATTAAGACTGAGGATATTATTAAAAATGTCAGTGAAATGTGTATAGAAGCTAATCTTTCTTTAACTTGTGATATTAAGGATAAGATAGTTAATGCCATTGATACTGAAAAAAGCGAATTAGGTAAGAAGATTCTTTCGCAATTAGAAGAAAATATGAAAATTGCGAAAGAGGAAAGTATACCTATTTGTCAGGACACAGGAATGGCCGTAGTTTTTGTTAAGATGGGTCAAGATGTTCATATTGAAGGAGGATTCCTTGAAGATGCAATAAATGAAGGTATTAGAAAGGGATATACAGAAGGTTTTCTAAGAAAATCAGTTGTAGGAGATCCTCTTATTAGAGAAAATACTAAGGATAATACTCCTGGAATCATTCATTATGAGGTTGTTCCAGGGGATGTATTTGAGTTAACAGTCGCTCCTAAGGGCTTTGGTAGTGAAAATATGAGTAAGATTGCCATGCTTAAGCCAGCTGATGGAATTGAAGGAGTTAAGAATTTTATTGTAAATACAGTTAAAGAGGCAGGTCCAAATGCTTGCCCACCTTTTGTTGTTGGCGTTGGAATTGGTGGAACATTCGAAAAATGTGCACTTCTTGCTAAGAAGGCACTTACTAGAAACACAGATGTCCATAATAGTATTGATTATGTAAAAGATTTAGAAATAGAGTTGCTTGAAAAGATTAATAGTACAAATCTAGGCCCAGCAGGTTTAGGTGGAAGTACAACTGCTTTGGCGATAAATATTGAAACATATCCAACACATATTGCTGGTCTACCAGTTGCAGTTAATATGTGCTGCCATGTTAATAGACATTCAACAAGGTCACTTTAACTTTAATTAGTAAGAAATTATAGAAATAAAAGGGATATGAAGATGGATAAACACATAAATACTCCGTTGACAGATGAGAAAGTAAAGGATTTAAAGGCTGGAGACTACGTATATATTACAGGTACAGTCTATACAGCTAGAGATGCTGCACATAAAAGGATGTATGAGGCTTTACAGAATAATGAAGAGCTTCCTTTTGATGTGAAGAATAATATTGTTTACTATTTAGGACCATCTCCAGCAAGAGAAGGCCAGGTTATTGGCTCTGCAGGACCTACAACAGCAGGTAGAATGGATAAGTATACACCTTCTTTACTTGATTTGGGACTTAAGGGAATGATAGGTAAGGGAAGAAGAACAGATGATGTTATTTCTTCTATGGTAAAGAATAATGCAGTATATTTTGCTGCAATTGGTGGTGCAGGTGCACTATTATCTAAGTGTATTAAAAAGGCAGAAGTGATTGCATATGAAGACCTTGGAACGGAAGCAATAAGAAAACTAGAGGTAGAAGATCTCCCTGTTATTGTTGTTATTGATTCAGAAGGAAACAATCTTTATAAATAGGCTTTTTATGATAATTGTCATTTCTATATAAGAGAAAAATTTATTGACAGTTATATAAAAAAGTGGTAATATAACAACTGCTTGACAAAAAACAAGCGGCTATACAATTGGTATAGAGGTTGATTAATTCAGCTTTGGAGAAGTACTCAAGAGGCTGAAGAGGCGCCCCTGCTAAGGGTGTAGGTCGCGTGAGCGGCGCGAGGGTTCAAATCCCTCCTTCTCCGTACA
>JAILNN010000258.1 GCA_024691565.1 Lachnospiraceae bacterium
TTCGACATTGAGACACTCGAAGAAGGCGAAGAAAAGACATTTGAAAAAGGCGACAAAATCAAGGTTGTAATGACAGATGCCAAAGATACAATAGTTTTCGAAGACGATGATGACAACTACTATTCAGTAAAAGCAAAACTAAATCATGGAAACTATGTTTCAAAAATCAATGATATCAAAATCGAAAAACTCTTTGATGGAATGATGTTTGCAGGTTAATTTGATAATTTTCCATCATAAATTTACACTTAAATTTACTAATTAACTTTGTGGGGTCGCTGACCTCACAATCTAATCTATAATTTCTAGAGTGTCACTAACTAATTTGTTAGTGGCACTTTTTTTCGTCTCATACAAATCGTTTCCCAGTCCACCAACACAATTTATTCAAAAATCTCTTCACAAATATATTCCCAAAACACAAATATATCCCCAAAATTCCACTGACATAAAACTTCCACAAAATTGACAAAAAATTTGTATTATTCTGACAAATTATAAATATATACTTTCACTATCATGAGGTTACGAAAAACAACTAAATACTTTTTGGTCAACCCAAAAATAATGATTAGGATTTTGAAAACTAAAACTATAGAATTAAAAAACCAAAACTTTGGGCTGCTAAAAAACAATTTAAAATTAGGAGGACAAAACTATGAGAAGACAAAACAAAAAAAGAACATTTAAAAAAATTAGCGCATTCACACTTTCAACAGCACTTGCAGTTAGTTCCCCAATGGTAGCATTTGCAGCAGGACCTGGCGGAGACGCACCTGGCGGAGACGCACCTGGCGGAAGTTCATCTTCCTCATCAAGCATCACATGGTCAGGCGCAACAGAAATAACATCTGCAACTGAAACAACAGACCAGACTTATACATCAACAAGTGCAGATCAAAACGCAGTACTTATTAACACCACAGACACAGTAACATTAAATAATCCAACAGTTACAAAATCAGGTGGAGATTCTGCTGGAGACGATTATAGCTTTTATGGAATTAACTCAGGAATCATGGCAAAAGGTGGTGGAACAACAAACATCGTTGGTGGAACCGTTCAGACAACTGGTGCTGGCGCAAACGGAATCTTCTCATACGGTGCAAACAGCGGAAGCACAAACGCTGAAGGTGATGGAACAACAGTTAATGTTTCAGATGTAACCATCACAACAACCGCTCAAGGAAGCGGCGGAATAATGACAACATACGGTGGAACCACAAACGCAACAAATCTTACAATCACAACAGAAGGTGGTTCATCCGCTCCAATTAGAACAGACCGCGGAGGCGGATGGGTAACAGTTGATGGTGGAACATATACATCAAATGGTCTTGGTTCACCAGCAATTTACTCCACTGCAGACATAGATGTATCAAATGCAACACTCGTTTCAAACCTTTCAGAAGGTGTATGTATCGAGGGTACAGGTTCAATTTCACTTACAGATTGTGACTTAACAGCAAACAACACAAGCACAAATGGAAATGCAACTTTCTACGATACAATCATGATTTATCAGTCAATGTCAGGAGATGCAAGCACTGGAACTTCAGAATATACAATGAAGGGTGGTAGCTTAACATCTAAAAATGGAGATACCTTCCATGTAACTAACACAGCTGCAAACATTAATTTGGAAGGTGTTACAATCACAAATTCTTCAGATGGAGCACTCCTTTCTGTATGCGACGACGGATGGACAGATTCTTCAAATCCATGTAACGAAGCAATCGTAACGGCCACAAATCAGACTCTCGAGGGAGATATGCTTGTAGGTAGCGATTCATCTCTTACTTTAACAATGTCAGGAACAACTTTCTGGACAGGCAAGACTTCAGGTGAAATCTCAAATGCCGCAGGAACATCAGTTTCAACATCAATTGGAACAGTAGACGTAACAATGTCAGACGATGCGACATGGGTACTTACTGAAGATTCAACTGTATCAAGCCTCTCAGGTTCAGGATATATCAACTATAACGGATATACCTTAACAGTAGGAAGCACAGCATATACAAGTGGAAGTATTGGAAATATTGAAGAGACATCAAACACAACAGCACCTGATAATAATACATATTCATCAGATGACTCAAGCAGCTCAGATAGTTCAAGCTCTGACTCAAGTAGTTCAGACAGCTCAAGCTCTGACTCAAGCAGTTCAGACAGCTCAAGCTCAAGCTCTGATTCAAGTAGTTCAAGCTCAGACAGTTCAAGTAGCTCAGGTTCAGACTCAAGTAGCTCATCAACATCAGGTAGCTCTGACTCAAGTAGCTCAACAAACAATTCTTCAACAACCAATACATCAGGAACAAGTTCAGCAGCTAACACAACTAGCACAACTGCAACCAGTTCCGCAACAAGTGCAACGACAACAACAGCAACCAATTCAGCAACAACTACAACAACTTCAACTAACGAAAAGGTTGCTTTCAAAATAAATAAAAACAACAAGGCAGTTAAGAAGGTAACAGTTAAAAAAGGAAAAACTGTAAAACTTAAGATTAAATCAAGCACAACTGGTGCAACCTTCAAAATTGTAAAATTAACTGCAAAAAATAAAAAGGTAGCTACTGCAAAATTAAAAGGCAAGAAATTAACTCTTAAAGGCAAAAAAGCCGGAAAATATACCCTTAAGATCAAGGGAACTGCAGATGGCTACACAGCCGTAACAAAGTCACTTAAAGTTACGGTAAAATAAAATTGCTAGCACCTTTCAAAATCCCATAAATTGTTTTTTTAGTAACCACCAAAAAGGGCTGAGG
>JAILNN010000017.1 GCA_024691565.1 Lachnospiraceae bacterium
TTATTATTAGTAACTTTTTTTAATTCCTCTTTAAATTCTTTAGAAATACAATGTTTATGTATGCAGTTAGGATATTCTTTTACAAGTAAAGAAGACCGTTGTAATAATTCAAAATAATTTTTTAATACCTTTTCGCTTGGACATTTATCTAGTCTTTCTATACCAGGTAATACTCCTTTTTTGAAAATATCTGAGTAATATTTTAATATTTTTTTATTTAAATGCTCATCATTCAGAGTCTCAAATTTATGCTCATTTTTATCGGTTTCTTTATCTTCTTGCTTTTCATCATATTTTTTTATTTGAACCTGAATAGCCTTTGACTGTCCCCCCATCATCATTATTGCTCTACCACATGTTAAATATGACAAAAAACCTTTTTGTTCATCTTTTAATGCCATAGTATTACCAATAGCTTCTTTATCATCTTGAGCAAAAATTTTATGAACAATTTTTGTATTAGTATTCTTTAATACCTCTGGAGTTAATTTATTAGGTATTTGATCTACTATTACTAGAGATTCTCCATACTTTCTTACCTCTGCAAGCATATCAGAAAACATCTCAACACCCTGTTTTTTATTCATACTATCACCAGTTGAATATTTACTCAATAATCTGTGAGCCTCTTCAATTAAAGTAATATGATCAATTTGCTTTTGATTATTTTGATTATATTTATATTTAATAGCTTCTGATAAGTTAGACAGAATAAATCCCATAATCAGAGACTTTTCAGATGCACTTTTAACACATTCTAACTCCAAAATAACCTTTTTATCTAGTAATTCAACAAAATTAATTGAACGAAATGTATTTAACATTTGTCCTTTAGATCCAACCGTTAATCCTTTTAATCTTGCTTTAATCGAACCTATATATTCATCTTTAAGTCTATCGTCAAAACCTTGGGCTTTTACAACACTTTCAATCTTATTTTCTAAGTCTTCTAAAGTCGGAAAAGAAAAACATCCATCATCAAAAGGTTTATCAAACTTTGTGTTTTTGTTAGTTGAAATATTCCATCCTTTATCTTCATAACATTCATACATAGCAGTTTCTAATAATTGTGGAATAGCTGCCTCCATATCAAATGCCGCCTCCATACTAGCTTTGATCATATCTACCCTTGAAGTGATATTCTCACCTTCAAAAAACTCAAATGGATTCAACCTGAAAGGAGCAACTGTTTCATTTCCTAATGTAAAAACAAGTATTTCTTTATCATGAATAGCCATATTTCTATATTCAGTTTTTGCTGGTTCAACAACGAGAAAGCTTCTCTTACTTTCTGATAATAGTTTTTGACAGGTTGTAGTTTTTCCACTTCCTGTTACACCAGTAACAAATATATGTTTATCAAAATCATTTTTATTAAACTTCACTTCAATATCAGGTTTACCATCTTTACCATCGAAAACTTCACCACTTTGCACCAAATTACCTATAGAAATCAAATTATCACTATCATTACTAATATCATTATTATAGTTTAACCCAAAATCAACTTCTTCTCTTAAAGACATTCCAACAACCTCTTTTTGTGGCAATCCAGCTATTAAACTCAGCTCTTGAGAAGACATACAATTTCCAAAGATTATTGTTTTATTATTTGTTAAAAATTGAGAACAAGCAGTCCTCATTATAAAATCCTCCTCAGACTGTGATTCCGCAAATGTACACTTTGGAATTTGCAAATTCATTAAAATATTTACAAAATTATCATTTGCATTTTTTGTTGTTTTTTCCCCTTCATCATTTATTGTAGTACTTTTAATATTACACCCTTTTAGTGGCATAATATTTCCTTCTTCGCTACCATAAACAGATTTCCATGTATTTTCTAACTTAACAACAGATAAGGGACTATTAGCAAAAAAAACCGTACTAGTGACAAATAAACCTTTTCCAATACCATAATCCAAGCGAGGAAAAACAATTTCATCCATATACTTAGTCCACTCTTGAATATTTTTATCAATAATCTCGAATGTTGTAGCGCTACCTTCATTTTTTCCTGTCTGTTTCGTTTCAGTATCAGATTTACTTGATGAAGATGACACTGATTCGCTGGTTGATACCGATTTACTTGTGCTAGATGATTCTCCCCCTGTTTGAGAATAACTATTATCTATATTTGAACCTTTAGTTTCCTTTCTATTTTTACTATTTTTATTAACTTCTCCCTTCGTTTGACTTGATGATTTACTAACGGATTCTTGCGATGAATTAGATTTACTACTACCACCAGTTTTGGATATACCTGTTGTTGCACCTTTACTCTCACCTTCACTACTCCCCACAGACTTTTGAACAGATGACTTGCTAATTGGTGCAATAGAATTATACATTTTAAACATTCTATTTTTAATACTAGTAATTTCCTTGTCAAATACTGGTTTAGCAATTAACATAACAATAAATTCATCGCCTAACATAACATCTATAATACGGTCTACAGACTGAAATTTTTCGTCATCTTTATTAATTCCGGGAACTCCTTCTAAAACATTAATATTATTAAAATTGTTCATATCCTTAATTATATTCTTTTTCTCGTCTGGCGAAATTTTAGTAATTAAGCTTCCCCTAAAATTCCCCTGTAAACTTGGTTTTAAAACATTATCCCCAACATCCTTAATTTGAAAATTAGTTTTTTCCTTCCCCAAATCTTTTGAAACGCCATAATAAAATTTAACACCCGATTTATCTCCCTTTATAAGATAAATAAAATTCAAACCTTCAATCATCATAGATGAAATTACATTTTCGAGAGCTTCTTTTCTAGGAGCTTTATCTTCATATGTAATTTCATCAATTCGATAGAAAGCATAGTCTGAACCATCAATTTGATTTATTTTATCTATATTTAACTTTTTTATATCTTTTACCAAATATAATTTATCCAAATCATTTAATTCTTCTTGTATATTTAATCTCATAATAACTACAACTCCTTTCTCATTATTTCCCCAATTTTAG
>JAILNN010000074.1 GCA_024691565.1 Lachnospiraceae bacterium
ATAATATATTTCGTCAAACATAAAACGCATAATCTCCGGAATCAATATTATGAATAAAGTTATAGAAACTGCAGTCAATATAAGTATTTTGTTTGTCACGTTTTTTATACTTCCATACTCTCGATTTTTTAACTTTTTATATCTCCACGGTTGAAAAACTTGATTAATGGAATTTTGCACAATTAATATAGCACTTGACAAACTATAAGCCACTGAATAAATTGCTGCTTTATCATCCCCAGACATCCAACTTATCATTACTCTATCAGCCTGCGCCAAAATTAAATATGAAAGTGAATGAGCTACTAACGGTAATTGAAACGACATGCAATATCTAAAGTGTTCAATCATTCTATTTCTAATATGCAAAGCAGAAATCTGTTTTATATAAAATGGGAAATAGCACAATATCTGAATTGTTAATATAATTATCAAATATGTATCATCATCTTGGCCCAATATAATTGTAAAAACAATACTTCCAATTGTTATCAAAAAAGTTGTTATAAGTGTAGCAGAAACAGCTGGTTTATATGCATATTCATATCGTTTTTTATTCAACCAGCAATTAAAAGCCGGATAAACAATAAAATAGATAAACATCAACACATAAACAGCATTTGAAGTTTTTGTTAATGTAATAAAATTATCACGAAAAGGTAGCAACACAAAAAAAACAATAATTGTAATCAAATTACACAAAAAAATCAGATTAGAAGTAAACTCCCGCTCTTCTTTTTCATAATGTATTATTCCTCTTTGAAAAGCGCCTAAATAAAACTCAAATGTAGCGAATATAAGAATCAACTGCTGATATGAAAAAAAGACACTAACAACTCCATAATCCTCTTGTGGCAACACCCTTGTTAACAAAGGCACCGAAAAAAAACTTATCCCTTTAAGAACAATATTTGCTATTGTAAACCAAATTGTCGCTTTAAATTCGACTGGGAAAGATCTATATCTTTGTAACATATTATTCATTAAACTCATTTTTTAAAAACTCTACTAACTTACATGGTTCATAAGAAGATATATCAGTTTTTTTCATCTTATCCATATTTATCCATGAAAAATCAATATCCGAAACATTTTTTATAATTTGAATGAAATCTTCATCATAAAAACTAGCATTAACAATATTTGTATTTGTTGTAAGAAGTTTTTTATTATAAGCCAAAGCTTCCAATGTTCGTAACGTATATCCCGTTGCTCCTTCTTGCTCGATTTCCAATATACACTTAGCCTTTTGAAGTTGCTTTAAATACTCTATATATTGAATTCTTTGTTTTATAATTGATTCATCACCTTGATAATCAGGTACAACAAATTTACATTTTACATTATTTTTTTTTGCCTCTGAATAAATATCTAAAATTAAGTCCATCCGATTTTTCTTGTAACCAGCAAATAATAAATCACATTCTTCGTACTCACTATCAAGCGTTTCACTTGCAAGTTTTGAATAAACATCTGGATAATACTTAAACCCGTATGTAGCCGCGTCTTTTGCTTCATATGTTAATACCAAATCAGAAAATTGTTCTATTTTTTCTAAATCAAATGACTTAAAAGAAGCTACTATATCCGTCAAAAAAAGAATTATATGACAGCCTGGATAATGTTTTTTCAAATACTCTCTATACTCTATAGTACACTTTCTTAATTGTGCATCAAAAAAAACAAAGAAAAAATTATTGCCATCATACTTCTTTTTATAATATAGATTAAACCATATCTTTTTCAAAGGTAACCTTATAATACTATTAATGCGATCAGACATATGAAACAAATATAACATTCTAATTACCATTGATGATGAATCTAACAATGCATCAACAATCTCCGCATTCTGCTCCTTGTTCAAATCGTTATATGGTATTCTATAGTAATCCGTATTTGGAAGAAAAAAAACAAATTTATCCATTGTGTGTTTTCTTCCAAATACGGATTACTATAGAATACCATATAACGATTTGAACAAGGAGCAGAATGCGGAGATTGTTGATGCATTGTTAGATTCATCATCAATGGTAATTAGAATG
>JAILNN010000079.1 GCA_024691565.1 Lachnospiraceae bacterium
AAAACTTTAATTTTAAAACTCCATTATTTGCTTTAGCACTCTTAATTTTAACTTTTTGTGGAATAACTTTAACCTTTACTGTAATAGTTTTACTTGTATATTCACCGGCAGCTTCAGCTGTAATTTTAATTTTGGCAGAACCATAGCCTGTAGCTTTCAAATATCCAAGATTGTCTACTTTTACAATATTTTTTGAACTAGACTCAAAAGAAAACAAGGCTTAATCTTCTGCATTAATAAGTGAAAATGACAAAGCACATGCCGAAAAAACAGATATCTTTTTCCTGGTTTTACCAGAAATAAACTTATTAATACCATTATGTTTATTCTTATCTCTTCTTTTTGTTATCTCAATATTCTTATTATCATATTTTTTCTTCACGGCTACAGTCTCCTTATTTTTATCTTTTAACTTTTATACTATAAAAGCCCTAGGCTTTAACAACCTTCTTCTTACTCCAATTGCCGTAATATGTCTTCTTTCCTTCTTTCTTATACGCTCTAACCTTAATCTTATACTTTATCCCTTTATTAACAGTACCATTAATAGAATTCTTTTTCGTTTTCAAAGTTGTGTTCTTCTTACCATTTTTTATTTTTATTTCATATTCAGTAATATTCTTCGCCTTCGAAAACTTAAGTCTTAGAATTCCACTTTTAATCTTACACTTTTTTATCTTAACTTTTTGAGGAACAACCTTCACCTTCACTTTTGTAGAATTTTCCTTATACTTTAATGTTTCTGACGCATGTACTGTAACTTCAGTGGAACCATATCCCTTAGCAACCAAATTAGCATCACTATCTACTTTAACTATACTACTAGCTGAAGAACTATAAGAAAACTTTGTTTCATCTCCAGCATTACTTGTAGGCTGTAATTTGTATTTTTTACCATACTCAAACTTAAATGATTTTTTAATATCAATTGTCTGGTTTGATTTTTCCATATTAACAGCACTTTCAGTAGCTGATTTTGATGAATTTTTAGTAATACTTTCGTATCTCTCAAGCGCCTTTTTACAAATATCATTAATTGTTTCTACGTTATTTTGAGCTAAATAAATCATATTCTGAGCATCTTCACGTAGTGCTAAAAGATTTTCTAAAACCTTTTTTCCAACTGGTTCTTCTTTTTTTTCTTGGATTTCACTATTATTCGCAAGCAATAATATACTATCTGAGTATTCTTGAGCGGACTTCACTAAACTCTGGACATCACTCAATTTTTCCTGTGTCTCTTCATATGCTTTTTTTGTTGCATATTCTGTACTTTCAGTTAAACTAATTTTATTTGCTTCATCTGTAATATTTTGAATATCTTCTATCGTCTTCTTAACATGCTGATATGATTTATTTCCTGAAATATAATACGCATTGTTTTCGGCTGCAACATCTACATCTATAGATAATGAAAACGTGATACTAATATATCTATATTTTGTAACACCATCAAAAACTGTACTCCTAATAACCTCACCATTGTGATTAACATCAAAAATCTCAATAAATAAATCTGTCTCATTATTAATAGTTCCGTATATAATTTCATCATCTTGAGGTGCATAAACATCTGTACCATCTATATTGACTATTAGATCATAAATATTTACACCTGTCGCATTATAAAAAGCTTTTTCGTCAATTATATCATTATTGTACGGTGTAACACCTACTCCCCCAACTAAATTAGTATAATTAGGAATTCTTACTCCAAGCGCTTCTGGAAGAGATGATACAATACCTTCCAAATCAAGAAATACCGTATATCTCCCATCCCCCTCAATTACAGCATCCGTTCCGCCTGATTGACCTACGACATCATGTATTCCAACTAAACTATTATGATAATATAGTAAAGCTATATTATTATCCTCAGCCTTTACACTCTTTACACACAATACCTGCATGACTAAAGATATAACTATAACAACAGAAATATACTTCTTAAATAACTTCATTAATAATATTCTCCCTAAAAATTATTTTCTTGAACCAACTTCACTACCACGTAGTCAAATCAAAGTCCTTCTTACCACCAGAACTTCCACCGCTACCAGAAGAACCACTGTTACCTGAAGACCCTGAACTACCACTATTAGACGATCCAGAACTACTTCCTGAAGAACCACTTCCCGAGTAACTACTTCCTGAATAACCACTACTACTTGAATTTCCAGATGAGTAATCAGTCGTTGCAACAGGCTTAGCACCTTTACTCACCACAACTTTAATTTCTGTCTTTTTCTTACATTTCTTACCCGCACCTGGAGAACTACTAATTACCTTTCCACTACCGACAGAACTACTGTATTCATAGCTAACCTTAATCTTAAAATGCTTCTTAATCTTTTCTTTTGCCTTATCTAAATTGGTATTCTTAACATTTGGAACTTCAAATAATTCCTCACCCTTACTTACTTCAAGATTGATAGCCGTTCCTTCACCAACGCTACTTCCTGCTTCTGGGTCAAGAGAAATAACATCTCCTTTGTCAATCTTCTTTGAATAACTCTTCTTAATCTCACCCACAGTTAAGCCTTCAGCCTTAATAAGTTCCTTAGCCTTATCTATACCAACTTCAGAAACATCAGGAACAAGAATCTGAATTTCTTCTGTAGCAGAACTAGAATCTTCCACTTCACCACTAGATGAAGCCGAATCTACAACTTCATTATCACTTGAATTCACTGAAGATTCAGTTACAGAGCTATTATCCGTTGAATTAGAATCACCAGGTTTATTCTTTAGCAAAAGCGCTGTAACAACAAGAACAACAACTATGAGTCCTGCAATAACAAATACTTTACCCTTTTTACCAGATTCTCTATTTGTATTATCTTCTATATTTCGAGAAACAGGTGCCATGCTCTGTGGTGCAGAATTCTCTACGTAGTTATTCTGAATAGATTGTTCCTTACTCTCTTTAGGAACATAATTAATAGCTTTTTTTCCGTAACTTTTGTTTTCTGTACCAGCATCTCTTAATACACTTTCAGACGCATTATAATTCGACGGCATAACTCCTACACTATTCTCATTCATGAGAACTGTTTCTTCACTGCCCTCATCCATGAGAACTGTTTCTTCACTGCCCTCATCCATAAGAACTGTTTCTTCACTACCCTCGTCCATAAGAACTGTTTCTTCACCACTACTACTTATAACGACATTTTCTTTAATACTCCTACTATTTAAAGTCTTAGATTGAGCATTAATATTCTTTTTACCTACATTCTTATTAGTCTTATTCTCCATCGCTATCAGCTTATCAATATCACTCTCATCGCCTCTAACGATAATATCTTCTCCATAAATTGCTTTGTAAAGCTCCTTCATGGACTTATATCTATTTTTTGCTAAAACCTCAAGTCCTTTCATTAGCGCCTTCTCTTTTTCAGGGTCAATTTCAATCCCCATCTGAGAAATAGGCTCAAAAGTATCTTCTGCTAATCTTGCAATTGACTCAACTGGAACCACACCAGTAATCATATAGTAAATGGTCGCACACAAAGCATAAACATCAGTCCAAGGGCCTTGATTGCTACTCGACCTATACTGCTCCTCAGGTGCAAATCCTCTTTTTAGCATTACAGTTAAGCTTTTATTATCATCCGTATTAACTTCTCTAGCCGCTCCAAAATCAATAAGCTTAACATTTCCCTTATTACTAATCATAATGTTATCTGGACTAATATCTCTATGAACAATAGCCTCATTATGAACATATTCAAGCGAATGCATAACAGGCTTAATAAGCTTAAAAACAAATTCTGAATTCAACTTTCCATTCTCAGTAATGTATTTCTTAATGGTAATTCCATTAATATAATCCATAACTATATAAGCAGTATTATTCAATGTAAAGAAATCCCTTACAGAAACAATACCATTAAGCTCATTAAACTTAGAAAGTGTTTTTGCCTCACGTATAAATTTTTTGAGACCATTCTTATATGTCTCCTCTTTTTTCCCTTCAAATACATGAATATCATCTGTAAGAGAACCTGTCATTTCCCTTGTTGCAAGTCCTGTAGGAAAGTATTCTTTTATTGCTACAGGCATTTCAAGCAATTCATCCCAGCCAATATATGTAATACCAAAGCCACCTTCACCAAGAACCTTTCCCATCACAAAACGGTCATGCAATTTCATTCCAAGTCTAAGACCTCTTGGATTCTGCTTATATTTTGTTTTATCAAAACCGCAGTGAGGACATATATCATTTCCATTAGTATCCTTCATGCAGGCTATACATCTTGTAAATTCAGCCATACTTTGTTTATCCTCCAAACAAAACAGTTTTAAAAATATTCTATCAATTATCCAATTGGATTACTTCCAGAATTATCCTTCTTAGTTGTATTATCTGGTTTCGGTGTAGTAGTCACAGTTTGTGTTTGAGTCTGTGTCTGAGTTTGTGTTTGTGTAACAGGCTTACTACCTTTGCTTATTGTAATATTAATAGTAGCCCCCTTCTTCTTTTTACCACTTGAAGGACTCTGTTTCATTACTTTACCTGAAGTGTAGGAATCACTATAGTCATAACCAACTATATTAAACACAAATCCTGCCTTCTTAAGTTTCTTCTTAGCACTATCTCTTGAAGCCCCAAGAATATTAGGAACTTTAATCATTTCAACACCGTTACTTTGAACAAGAGTAATCGTAACACTCTCACTTCCACTGATTTCAGTACCATTTTCAATGCTCTGACTAATAATGTTTCCCTTCTTAACATTCGAAGAAAACTTCTTCTCAACCTCAATTGACACTTGAGCTCCTTCTAATTCCTGATTAATAATCTCTTGAGCTTTACCAACATTTTTTCCAACAACATCAGGCATCACATATGTTACAACCTCAGATGTAACCTCACTAGTTCCCTCAGAACCACTAGTTGTATTACTAGAAGCATCATCTATTGGTGCACT
>JAILNN010000144.1 GCA_024691565.1 Lachnospiraceae bacterium
ATAACAATGATGATAAGACCATTCTCAGAAAGATGCTGTCTATCTCTAAGAACGATATTTCCAACATCACCAACACCAAGTCCATCAACCATGATTCCCTGCGCCTGAACCTTACCAACAAGAGCTGCATGTTTATCATCAATTTCAAGCACATCACCACACTGAAGAATAAGTGTATTATCCTTAGGAATTCCCATCTGTCTCGCAAGCTCAGCATGAGCAACAAGATGTCTATATTCACCATGAACAGGAATAGCATACTGAGGCTGAATCAAGCAATACATAAGCTTAACTTCTTCCTCAGAAGCATGTCCTGAAACGTGAGTGTTCTGAATAATAACCTTAGCTCCATGAGCTGAAAGCTCATTAATAACCTTAGCAACAGACTTCTCATTACCAGGAATAGGTCTAGAACTAAAGATTACTGTATCGCCAGGATCAATAGAAACAGTCTTATGAATATTAGCAGCCATTCTAGAAAGAGCAGCCATCGACTCACCCTGACTACCTGTTGTAATAAGAACAAGCTTCTCAGGTGGGTATGCATTCATCTGTTCCATTTCAATAAATGTGTTATCAGGAGCCTCAATATAGCCAAGTTCAGAAGCAGTAGAAATAACATTAACCATGCTTCGTCCCTCAATAACAACCTTACGGCCATATTTAACTGCTGAATTAACAATCTGCTGAACACGGTCAACGTTAGATGCGAAGGTCGCAACAATAATTCTATGATCCATATTCTCAGCAAAAATATTATCAAAGGCCTTTCCTACTGTGCGCTCAGACATTGTATATCCCTCGCGCATAACATTTGTACTATCGCACATCAAAGCAAGAACGCCCTGTTTTCCAAGTTCACCAAATCTCTGTAAATCAAGTGGCTTACCCTTAACTGGTGTAAAGTCCACCTTAAAGTCACCAGTATGAACAATTGTTCCAACTGGTGTAAAAATCGCAAGTGCTGCAGAATCTGCAATACTGTGATTTGTACGAATAAATTCAATCTTGAAAGCTCCAAGATTAACTGTCTGACCAAACTCAACAACCTTCATCTTAACAGGCTTAGGTAAGGTATGCTCCTTCAACTTATTCTCAATCAATCCAATTGTAAGTCTAGTAGCAAAAATTGGCGCATTAACTTCCTTAAGAACATAAGGAATAGAACCAATATGGTCCTCATGACCATGGGTAATAATATAACCCTTTACTCTATCCTGATTATCCTTGAGATATGAAATATCAGGAATAACCAAATCAACTCCGAGCATATCATCATCAGGGAATGAAAGACCACAATCCAAAACGAAGATGCTATCTTCATATTCGAAAGCTGTTATGTTCATTCCAATCTGCTCAAGTCCACCAAGTGGAATAATCTTCAAACCATGTCCAACCAATTCAGAAGCCTTCAATCCATAAGGATTTGAAAGCATTCCAACTGATGATTCAACAAGTCCCGACTCACTATCTCCTGAAAGAAGCATTCTTTCAATATCCTCATCTCTAACCTTTGGCATCATAACTTCCGGCTCAACCTTCTCCTGAACCTTTGCCTTTGGAGGTCTACCAGGTCTTCTCTTAGGCTTAACCTCCTCAGATTGAACCTCGTTATTTGCTACCTCTGTTTTCTTTGTTCTTGGCACGTCCTTTTTTTCCTTTCTTGCTGTAAAATCTTTAGTTTCCATCTAGATATAAAAATTATTTGAATTATGATTATAAAGAAATATCTGCATCAGAGTCTTCTAAGAGCTCAGCAAATACACCTGTTATAGCTTCAACTTCATCTTCGTCCTCAACAGGTTCACATGTAATTTCCTCGTCTCCAGTTTCAGTAACCTTCAAAAGGAAGCACTCAACCTCCTTAGGTTCACCACCAACCTTCTGAACATCGCCATCTTTATAGATGAATCTCATATCATCATCTTCCTCAGGCTCTTCCTCAAGGCTAAAATCCTTATCCTCTGTAACAAGAAAATAATCCACTCCATTTATCTTGGTTTTACTAAGAATCTTAAGTTCAACCGGATTTCCATCCTCATCAGTAAATTCAATTACATCATCTTCAAATTCAATATCGCTCTCTTCTACGTTCATAAACGACCTCCATTTTTATTATACAATTTAATTTGAAGTCCCACATATAGCATAAAAGCCTGGTAGGACCTTAGTATCAGAATTCAATTTCACGCTCTACTCTTCAGTATCATCTTGTTTCGCACTTGGATTCATTTCAAGATAAGTCTTTAAAATCAAGGCTGCAGCCATTTTATCAACATATTTTTTTCGCTCAGTTTTACGCACATTAGCCTCTTCCAAAACTCTTCCAGCCTCTTTCGTTGTCAATCTCTCGTCCACATATTCCACAGGAAGGGATGTCCTTCTAGAAAGTCTTTCTCCAAATTCACGAACACGCTCGCACATTTCACCTTCAACATTATCAAGTCCCTTAGGAAGTCCCAAAACAATTAGAGAAACCTCATTTTCCGAAATAATAGTTTCAATTTTAGCAAGGGTCTGTCTAAGCTTAGTCGGTCTATCTCGGTGAACTGTAGTATAAGGTTGTGCAGTTAAACCCATCTCATCACTAAGGGCAACTCCAACCGTCTTCTCTCCAAAATCCAGTCCAATAATCCTCAACTTAAAAACACCTCTTTTAAACTCTACTTACCACCGTAGTTTTCCTTGATATAGAACTCAAGGATACATTCGATAATCTCATCTCTTTCAACTCTCATAATCAAGCTTCTTGCGTCCTTATGGCTTGTGATATATGTCGGATCACCGCTCATAACATAGCCGACAATCTGGTTGACAGGATCATAGCCTTTCTCGCTAAGGGCCTCATAAACTCTGTCTAAAACTTCCTTCACGTCAAACTGTTGTTCCCTCTGGAACTTAAAAAACTGTGTGTTATTTATATCCTGCATAAAAAACTAACCTCCACATTATTAATGTTTACGAAATACAGAAATCTACCCTTCTTTCGAACACAGATATAGTTAATCATACTATATCTCATTTAAAATTGCAAATGTTATTTACGATTCTAGCAGACGCTGTATTGATAAATCTTTCCATCATTTCATCAGTTGCAACAACCGCTTTCATGCCATCAACATTCCCCTTATAGTACCTGTCAATCATCCAAATACGGCTTTTTTCGGTCTCATCATACAACACCATGTTTTCCGGAGTTTTCCCTTCACCCTTAAAAAGCCACATTTCCTTAGAAACCGCCTCCTGCATAGCCTCAAGAATAGCATCTTTATTCTTACCCTCTCTCGCAAGCCTGTAATCCACAGCATCTGTATCATAGGTAAAAAAGCGAATCGTCTCCTCATCCGTCTCGCCAAGCCCAAGCCTGGCCGCATGCGCCATCACCCTCTCACGAACCGAAAGCATAAACATCTCATCCGTCATTGTATGGGTCACATAGCCAAGATACAACTCAAAATCCCTCTCAGCATCGCTTCCCGCTGTAACGCCCGTCAAATGGTCATTCGCAAAACAAATAAGTCTCTCATGAAAAACACTTAAATTCTCTCTATATCTAAACTCAGGGTCCAAAATCCCATCCCTAAAATGAGTATGCATCTTCATGCTTCTCTCATACCCAGGTCTACTCATGATATTATCAGGAGACACATTTGCAAGCACAAAATTAATCCTCTGTTCACGAGTCCTAAGGATAGGACGGGTATTCTTAATCCTAAAAAGCTTCCCTAAAGTCTTATATTCAATTTCACTAACTGGTGCATAAGAATCATCTCCATCCAAAATCGAGACATCCCTCTTAAAATCATCCCCGCCAAAAGCGCCAAAATCTTTGATTTTACCACCACACATCACATCAAATCTTTTCAAAAGTTCAATGGCAACATTCAAGTGTACCATACTTCCTGCCATGTCCAATTCTCCCTTGATTTTTTCTAGTTATTATAGTAAAATACTTGATGTTTACGACCTAAATTGCCTTATTTCAAAGCAATCAAGTCTAAATAAGCTGAAATAGCTCAGTTGGTAGAGCACTTCACTCGTAATGAAGGGGTCGTGGGTTCAAGTCCCATTTTCAGCTTTAATTAATAGATTTATCTCTTAAAGAATTCTATCAATAAAATACCCCTATCTCAACAAAAACATTGAGATAGGGGATTTTTTCATAATTCCTTAATAATCTAAACGAATAATTCTAACTAATTTTTCAAATAATAATTAGATGCCATTATCAGATCCATTATTATTTTCATTCATTGAATTAAATCCATCCTGCGCTCCACCCTGATTTGCAAACGGATCATTTGCAGCACCAGAATTTGCATCATTGAAATAACCAGAATCCATAGTTCCATTATTGTATCCAGCATTATTCATAGCATTAGGATCTGTATAACCAGCATTTGGATTATAACCAGCATTAGGATCTGTATAACCAGCATTGTTCATTCCATAACCACTATTCATAGCATTAGGATCTGTATAACCCGCATTAGGATCATAACCAGCATTATTCATGCCGTTATTCATTCCATTGTTATACATTCCATTGTTCATTCCGTTTGGAGCGCCATAACCATAGTTATTACCACCATTATAACCAAAGTTATTATTCATTCCAGCCATCTCTCTACCAGAAAGCATTCTGTAAACAGCAGCCTCTGTACTAAACACATATGGATTAACATGGAAAATACCAAGAATTCCAAGTGTAAGAGCTGAAAGAATCTGCCATCCAAGGAAAGACAAGTCCAAAACAAACATATCCCACTTATGACCATCCATCATTCTTCTAGACTCAGTAATAGCTTCATTTGCAGAAAGCTCAGGTCTATCAGCAAGAATATAAGGTGTCATTCGATATGAATAAGTCTTAACAATTCCAGGAATAACAAAGAGTAATGACCAAAGTCCAATATAAAGATCTCTTAAGAAAATTCCACCAACGTTTCTCATGTAATCATTCTTAAATCCCCAGCCAATTGTACCAAACTGAGCAGGTGCATCATGATTGTCATTGAAAAACTTCTTACATCCAACATCAAGTGGATTAAAAACAAAAATCTTAAGTGCAATTCCAACGATTGAAAGAATAATAACAACGAGAGCAACTCCAGCAACAATTGCTGTTGTCTGCTCATTACTCAAACCAGTATTATTACTCAAAGAATTGTTGAAATCATTAAATGCATTACCACTATTGTTTGAGCCAGAACCTCCATTACGTCCCAAAGAATTAAATCCTGCACTTCCTCCAGCTGCAACAAGTGCAAAAAATGCAGCACCAATAGAAGGCCAATAATTAGCCTTAAAAGCACTCATTCCTTTCTGCTTTAAATCTGCCCTATTAAACATAGTTTCTCCTTTCTTAATTCAACTTATAATTTTTTTTGAATTTCTATATTAAATAACCATAAAGCAAAATGCTTCAAAAGTCAATTAATACCAATAATTAATTCTTTTTCTTTTTAACCTTAACCTTCTTTTTCTTGCTCCACTTGCCGTAAATTTTACTTCCATCGGCCATTTCCTTATAGGCTCTAACCTTAACGAAATACTTCTTAGCCTTCTTCATCTTAATTTTGGCCTTTTTCTTTTTAACAACCTTAGTCTTAGCTGCTTTAAACTTCTTTTTCTTAGATATCTTAAATTCATATCCATCTGCACCTTCGACCTTCTTAACCTTAACAATAACCTTATACTTATTCTTCTTTTTAGTTTTCTTAACCTTAACTTTTTTAATTACAGCCTTGGCAAGAGTTATTGTCTCATTTTCAACTGTACTAGGCGTTGAAACCGCACTAGGAGTAGGAGTCTTAGTAGCACTAGCAGTCTGAGTTGGCGAATTACCTATATCTCCAGGAGCATTTGTAGCACTAGGTGCAGCAGTTCCACTATTATCAGGAGCTAAAGTTTCACTAGGCTTCGCACTTTCACTAGGCTTTGCAGTCTCACTAGGAGTCGAAGTAATTTCAGGGCTTGCGCTCACATCTGGAGCAGGACTCACCTCCTCCTTCATCTCAACGATCTCAAATTCAACACTTGAATTCTCAGGAAGAACATAATTCTCATTTTCAATTTCAGCAGTGGCCGTATACTTACCAACCTCCGTCTGCTCTCCTAAAACTCGAACCACACACTCATCATCCTCAAGTACTCCACTAACCTTAACTGTAGGAACATGACTCTCTCCATCATAAGTGAAACTTGTCTCTTCCCACTCTAACACAAGTTCCCTAGGAACAACCTTAACATTAACAGTTTTAGTAGCTCCTACATAGTTTTCGCTTTCATCAACAACAATATCAACAGATGTTTCACCAACTTTCTTAGTAGTAATTGCGCCATCTGTTGTAATATCAATAACATCAACACTTGAACCAGAAGTAATGCTACAAGAAACCTCTGCATTATTCTTAGAAACAGCTCCAATTGTCGCTGTCTTATCACCATATGTCACAGTAATATCACTCGCAATAATGTCATTAGTTTTCTTATTAACCTTAAATGTATACTCAGCAGTCTCACTCTTCTGCTCATAAGCATAACAAAATGTAGTAAGCTTATACTCATTACCAGCTTCAAGCTTAATACCCTGCAAATCCTGGAACAAAACATTCTCAGCAACACTCTCACCATTAACTTCCAAATCATAGTAAGCAGAGCCACCCGCCTGAGTTCTCAAGAAAACAACAGTATCTCCATTTAACTCATTAACTTCATCTTCATCAGGACTCTCAACACCCGAAACATCCTCAATAGGCTCCTCATAAAGACCTTCAGCAGAAGCATCACACATTAAAACAGTTGTCTTATCAGGTTTAGACGCTGTCACATTCGCCTTATTTAACACATCCGTATCATCCTGATACCAAGGGTCATCCGCTCTTGTCCAACCAATATAAGTAAAATGATCCGCAATCAAGTTAGCCGCATTGTAAGCCGCAGTACCAAGTAAAATCTGATTACCATCTGTATCATTATAATCATCGTTAACAAAGTCAAGAAGCATCGCAACCAGTGTAGGATAAACACCCTCCAGCTTATCAAAATCCCCCTCATAAATATCACGAAGATTCTGATATCCCTTAGCTTTCTGCTCCTCGCTCAATTCACCGCCAAGAAGATTCCAAATCGTATCAAGCCATTTTGTATACTCCTCTGCAGTATTATCTGTATAAATATCGCCGATTACTTCAAAGTAAACATCAGCCATAGAAATATTGCTCGCAATATCTCCAAAATTATCCATATTTAACTCAGCTTCACTATCAAGAAGGACACCAAAAAGCTCCTGAGCCATTTTCTCAAGACTCACACATCCAGAATTCGCATACTTAGAACCCGGCTTAAAATGGCTCTTAGTATCTGTAGAATAGAATTCACGATAATTATATGAATCTTTATGGTAACTATCCTTAGCATCATCTTCCTTAGCCCAATCATGACCAGCATTACTAGCATTAGCAGAATACTTAAGTAGTCTATCAAAAAGTGCAGCTGCAAACTTTTCCTTCGTATCAAAGTCAGAATATTCAACCTCAGTAATCATATCATTTCCAACAAAAGGCATCCATTTGATATATGATGTACTTGAAATGTAGTTAATTTCAGCCGGCTTAAAATAATCATCAAACTCAGAATCAGCAAAAGTAACCGCAAACTGCTTAACAAACTTATCTCTAAGGTTCATATAATTCGTATCGGAATAATTAACTGCAAATGAATTATTATCAGAATATGTTGTAAGAACACTCTTTTTAGTAGGTTCCGAAGCATCGAATCCCCATTCCTTAGTAGAAGTCTTAACCTCTTGAGCCTCATCTCCAGGAAGGTAATGGTCAACACCATATCTCTTAAAGCCCATTTGATAAGGTCCAACAAGAGGAACGATATCAGACTTATTAATAACATTATGGATATTAGGATATCCACCCTCTCTATCCAAATCTTCAATACCGCCCTGCGGAGCCGCAATACAATATCCAAAAACTTCATTTCCCTTAATACTGTTTGCCGTACCACCGCAGTAAAGGTCTGTAAGTCGCTTTGTAACAAGGTTTGTAACTGCACCACCACGAGAAAATCCACTCATATAGAACTTAACTCTACCATTGTTTAGAGCCTCCTTCACCTCAGGATGCCCATCAATATATTCACTAATATTCTCCATAGCAATATCAGCCGACTTACTAAATCCAGCCGCTTCGCCCTCAGTACCAAGGGTAACATTACTAATCCATTCAAGACCATAATTACCACTACGAACAACAATAGGAATCAAAATATATTCATCATCTTTGTCACCTGTGTTATCCTCATAAATCTTCTTATTAGCCATTGCAATACCGATAGAATTTGCTTCAGGCTTTTTCTGATAATAATCATTCACATACATGCTATCGTTTGTACATCCAATATCAGAAAACATCTGAGTAACATAATTAAATCTATTAATCTGTGTCTCAGGATCATTAACCGAAGAATAGCCCTTCGCAGCCATACTACTAGCAACAGCAAATGACGCAGAAAGAGCTGCCAAATGCTTATTATAATCCTCAGCACAATAATTCTTCTCATAATCAAAGAACAAACCATCAGAATAATAGAAAACTGATGTATAAAAATCCTCTTTCGTAGAAGTAGAATTATCATGTCTAAAGTAACCCTTATAAACAGGGAATTTATGATTAACTAAATACTCTTTAGTCTCATCAATAACCATTGTTGAACCCAAGTTAGATGCATCACTAGAAGTATCCTTGTTAACCTCGTCCCAAACCTCAATACTCTTAGAAGTATTCTTAGCTGGAGCATTATATGTAAACTTAATCTTTCTATAATCTTCACTATTTACATCAGTAACCTTTTCAAAATAATAGCCACCATCACCAAATAGATATTTATCCTGGCTCTGAGTCGTACCCTCAGAAACAATATCTCCTTCCTCCCAACCACTACGCTTAGTAATATAGAGTTCAGAATCAGCACTAAGTGTACCTAAATAAAGGTCCTCGTTATCCAAATAAAGGTTCTGATCACCATTATTCTTAACTACCATTTTCCCAGAAATCTTAACAGGGTCATAAAGGTAGATACCATCACCTGAGCCATCCGCAGAATTTCCAGTAACAGTACAATCTGAAATAGAGCAAGACACATCAGCAGTTGTAGATGTATATGAATTAAATGAAATTCCACCACCATCTCCATTTGATGTATTATTTGTAATCACACAATTACCGATAGCAACGTACTCTTCATCATCTACATGGATTGCACCACCATCATCGCTAGCATTATTTGCATCAAAATAACATCCGGCAATTGTGGTGTAATTTCCACTGCTACCATCATCATTAACCATGATTCCGCCACCATATCCATCGGTTCTATTTTTTATAAATGAAGCATTCGTAATATAGCTGGTTCCTTCGTTAATGTAGATTCCAGCACCATCATCTTCACCATAATTTGAGAAAATCTGAACACTTCTTTTCTCTCCATCATCTGTAGAAATATCAGTACCATGAATGTAACAAACTCTCTCGGTTTCGTTATCAACGTAGACTCCTGCTCCACAACCCCCAGTACCAACAGAATTTTCTGATGACCAGTTATCATTTATATCACCGCTTGTAGCTTCGAAAAGTCCATTTTGAATATAAACACCACCACCATTATCATGGTAAGCACCATTAAGAGTAATATTACCACCAGCAAGGATAAACTTAGATTTATCATTTCCGTTAATTAAAACGCCACCGCCACCATCTGAAGAAACATTACCAATAATGGTTCCACCCTTTAGCGTAAGAGTTGCATTATCACCGATGGTTACTCCACCACCGCCATTACTATTTCCGCCACCAGTGATGATACCACCATTAACATCAATAGCCGTACATCCAGATTTAGTTCCGGCAAACCAAGTAGAAGGTGCTCCATCTATGTGACCTGTATGAGTTGTAGTTGGATCCGAATCCATAATGGTAACATTAGCTCCGTCAACAATCTTCATAACTCCACCATCAGAATTACAATTGCCATAATCTGTACTTAGATTACCACGATTAATTGCATAACCATGCAAATCAAGTGTAAGATTACCACCAAGACTAAGCATAGTATTAACCGTAATATTAGTACTTAAAGTAATACAATATTTTTCAGATGAACCTCTAGCATTCTCAAGGGCATTTATTAGCATTTCTTGACTCGAAACCATAATATTAAAATCATATTCATCACTATCAGCACTTGCTGTCATCATATTTCCAGGTATAGCAAGTGAAAAACTAAGAATTGCAGAAATGATTGCTTTTCGTAATCTCTTGTAGTTAATCATCATTTTATTCTTCATCTCAAAATCTCCTAATTATGTATATATTTATATATATGTTAAAACTATAAAATGGCTACATTCCGCGTAGCATAATAAACGATATTATATTAATACCATAAGTTCTAACAATATGTCTCACATCCTTAAAAGCACAATACTTGTCAGCAACCGTAATAACCTTGCCTTCTCTGCTTTTTGGGCGACTTCCCGCCATAGGCCACATATGATTTCTAATCGCATCATCAATATTCTCATTATAGTCAGAAATTAGCACCTCTGCTAATTTAGCCGACTCCTCCGGATGAAGTCTATGACACTCTTTAGTTGTAGCATACCTATCATTTCTCTCAAGCATTCCTAGGTCATGACACAAAGCACTCTTAACCATATCTTCACGGTTAACTTTAACATTAAACTTGTTAAGGATTCTGCATATCCTAACTCCGGTACATGCAACATCCATGCTATGCGACGCAACACTAGTAGCCTTATGATGAATTTCATCATAAGCTCTCTGAAACTCCTCGGTCTCAAGAATTGAAGCTCCCAACCTATTAACCTCGCATCTAACCGTTTCCTTATTTTTCTTGGTTTTGGTTTTTCCCATATAATCTCCTCTTAAATAATGCACATACCAAAAACACAACTACACTAGGTATCTACTCTAGTTATTATGCATTGTACAAAAGTTTTCACTATTTTTCAAGCCTAATAGTTATTACGATTTAATGACCACCCCTAATACAACAATCCTCAAAAAGCACCCCCACATATAAAACGAAAAATATCCACAAAAAGAGCCCTGCAGCCAAAAGACTGCAGAGCCCCACTAAAACTATAATGTATAAATATTCAACTACTGAACTGTTACATTAACCTGCTTATATAATCCACTCTGAGCATATACATAAATTGTACATGTTCCAGCTGCAACACCTGTAATGGTTCCATCTTCTGCAACTGTTGCAACTGCTTCATTTGAAGACTCATAAGAAATAAGTCTCTTAAGCTGAAGTGCACGCTTCTTCTTATCCTTAACCATCTTAGAATTAATCTTCACTGAAGAATTAGCTGCAAGAGTAGTTTCTGTAGCTTTCTTAACAGTTCCTACCTTTTTAACAACAACCTTCTTAATTCTAGCCTTCTTGCCACCCTTGGTCTTATCGTAAACTGTCTTAGAAACAGCAACTGTAATCTTATTATTACCAACAGTCTTGTAAGCAAGAACAACGAATCTGTACTGTTTACCCTTCTTAAGACCTTTAATCACAGCCTTAGTTGTACCAGCAGCTGCCTCTGCCTTAAGAGTATTACTATTTGTAGTTCCAGCTGTAGCACCGTAAATTTCATATCCGTCAGCATCAACTTCGCTCCAAGTAACTGTGATACTCTTCTTCTTAGCCTTATTAGCTGTCTTAGCCTTAAGTTTACCAAAGCTTGAACCCTTAACATCTCCATCAGCCTTAAATGCTTCAACAGCACTTCTAGTTGTAGTCAATGTATCCATGCTGATTCCATTCTTTGTAACGTATTCATAAATAGTAGTTGCTGTAGCCTGATCCGCTGCACAAGCATTCATGATTGTTGAAACGTCTGCAGTGTCTGCAGATAAACCTGTAGCAGTCTTAATCTTATCAATCTCAGCTTTACTAGCATCCACTAACTGCTTAAGATTTCCATTCTCACTCTGGAGCTGCTGTGTAAGTGCCGCTACATCTTCTTCAGCCTTCTCAATAACTTCAGCCTTCTCAGCTGCTGCCTTACTAGCTGCTTCTGCCTTATCAGCTTCGTACTGAGCATTTGCTGCTGCCGCTTTACTTGCTGCTTCTGCCATATCAGCCTCATACTTGGCATTTGTTTCAGCAAGTTTCTGCTCTAATTCAGCCTTCTCAGCTGCTGCGCGAGCTATTGCCGCTACCTTATCAGCCTCATACTCAGCCTTAGCTGCTGCCGCCTTACTTGCTGCTTCTGCCTTATCAGCTTCGTACTGAGCCTTAGCTGCTGCCGCTTTTTCTTCAGCCTCTGCCTTATCAGCTTCATACTTAGCCTTAGCTGCTGCCGCTTCACTAGCTGCCGCTGCCATATCCGCTTCATGCTTAGCATCTAACTCTTCATCTCTTTCAACAGATGCCTTGGATGCTGCATCAATTTCAGCCTGTAATTCTTCCTTCTCAATGATTGATGTAATTCTTTCAATAGCATCATCAACACTAGAAAGCGCTATACATACAGTATTATCTGCTCTATTTGCCGTCGAATAAAAACAATCAATAACAGCATCGATACTTTCAAGTTCATCAATGACTTCAGCTGAATCTGTATATACCACACCATCTTCAGTATCGAAAGTTTCTCTTAAATCATCTAAAATTGAAAGTGCATCTTCTTTAGCTTCCTTTAATTCTTCACTATCATCTTCATTAACTGTGATTCCTAATCCATTAAATTCCTCTTCAAATGCTTCTAAGGTACGCTCAAGGATATTCTTAATCTGTTCCTTTGCACTATCCTTAGCATCCTGAAGACTATCTGCCTCTGCTAAGTCAATTAATCCTTGGATGTTTGACTTTGTCTCATCTATGATTTCAGTTATGGCATCCATAGCATCCTTCAAATCCTTAACTGACGATACATTATCAAAATCACT
>JAILNN010000183.1 GCA_024691565.1 Lachnospiraceae bacterium
CAAGTATAACTTTTTCGCTCATAAAATCCTCCATTCTGCGAGCTTACGATATTTGTGAAATCTTCATAAAGTCTTTGTTTTGACAATTGAGTTTGTAGGTGTGCTCGCTGACACCCTACAAAACTAAAGTATAATATTTTAATGGCTGAATTGCAAGAAGAAAATGTGTGGAGTGGCCCCGAGATACTAAAATCTCACTATAAATCTAGTCCATTTTTGACGGCGTAGACTGCGAGTTGAGTGCGGTCTTTTAGGCCGGTTTTTTCGAGAAGGCGTGAGATTTGGTTTCTGGTTGTGCCTTCTGCGATATATAATTTTTTGGCGATTTCTTTGTTATCGTAGCCGAGTGAGACGAGTTTTAGGACGTCTCGTTCGCGCGGAGTGAAAGTGATTTCTTCGCCATATGAATTTTTATAGGTTGCAGATGAAGTGTCATCTGAGTTATTTTCATTTTGTGATGTTTGTTCGCCCTGTGAGGAAGTGTTGTTTTGAGTTGCGTTTAAGAGTTGTGATTTTAGGGCATTGAAGACGGAGCTTCCAAACACGCTGATTCCGGAGTGGACTTGCTTTATTGAAGCTATTACTTTTTCATCTTCGGATTCTTTTAGGATGTATCCGTCGGCGCCACTTGAGAGGGCTTTTTTTACTGTTTCATCATCGTCGAAGGTTGTTAGAACTAGAATTTTTACTTCAGGAAATTCGGCTTTGATTTTCTTTATTCCAAATTCGCCATCAAATTCTGGCATTCTCATATCCATTAAAACGACATCTGGTTTTTGGAGTTTTGTTTGTTCATATGCTTCCATTCCGTTTTCACAGAGAGCGACTACATCCATGTCTGGATCTGTGCTTAAAACGGCTTTTAGACCTTGCCTGAGTATTCTAATGTCATCTGCGATTATAATTTTTATTTTCGACATTTTTTCCTCCTAGATGATTTTTTTATCTGCATTTAGTGCTGCAGGTGCATTCAAATTTTTAAAATTTGAGAGCGCAGTTTAGGTGATAAATTTTGAATCCTTAAAAGTGTTGCAGGTGTATTCAAATTTTTAAAATTTGAGAGAGCAGTTTAGGTGATAAATTTTGAATCCATAATAGTGTTGCAGGTGCATTCAAATTTTTACAAAGGTATGTGGATTCTGGTCATGAAGCCATCGCCTTTGGAGCTTATGAATCTGACTGTTCCATTTACCTTTTCTATTCGTTCGCGGATTCCGCGGGTGCCGTTGTTTTCTATTATTTCATCGGTACCATCACCGTCGTCACCTATTATAACATCTAGGGCATTTTCTTGAAAGTTTAAAAATACATCTATTTTTGTTGCGTTGGCATATTTCATTGTGTTGGTTATTGATTCGCGGACTGTGTCATATATTATTCTTGAGAGGTGCGAATATTTTTCTGAATCTGTGCCTTGAATTGTGAGGTCGATTGGGAGTTCGTGAGAGGTGTTCCTTAGTTGAACGAGTCCTTGGGTTACGAGCTCGCATTCGGCTTCTCGTCTGAGTTCGTTGATGGATTCTCGAATTTCTTTTATGCCTTTTGCGGTGAGAGTTCGACCTTCTGTTAGAAGAGAGTGTGCTTCGTCTGTGTCGCCATTTGTTACTGCTGTGTCGGCGAGTTTCATATAGGATTGAAGCATTGTTAGCGTGTGTCCTGCGGTGTCATGTACCTGCTGGGCAATTCGGTTTCTTTCCTTTTCGAGAAGGAGTTGTACATTTGTGATTTCGAGTTCTCGTTTTAGGTCGACATCTAGGAAGCGATATTTGATTGTTGCATGTAAAAGTAGGATTGAGGATATTCCAAAACCTACTGGAGTTATATCATATTCTGATTTTACAATTCCTACCAGGTAGAGAAGATTTAGGAGCCATGGAAAGAGGGCTGCTAGTAAAATCATGATTTGTGGTGTGCGACTATTTGTGCCTGAATTTTTTTGGTCACCCATGTATCTGAATAAAATATATGAACCGATTAGCATGAAAATGTAGGTTGAAATTATGTTTACATAGAAGGCTGGACCATGTGTTACATTTCCAAATTCGAAGGTTCGATAGTAAAGTTTTGTGAGTGGATTTGTGAGTGCGAGGGCACAATTTATTGATCCAATCGACAACGGTAGAATCATGAGTTTTCGGTGTTTGTAACCCGAGTACAGGAGGGCGAAACATAGCCATAATGGTCCTGTGAAACAGATTCCAATGTTACCTACGAAGTAGGAAATCCATAGTTCTTTTGTTGTGGAGGATTCCAAAATCATGATTTGGGATGCGCTCCATAAAACTATCATTGATGAAAATAAAATGTATATGTTGTTGTATGCGGTTCGTTTTCCTTTTAGGATTACGATGGTGACGCCAGCGACCATGGTAACGATGACGGAAATATATATGAAAATTAGTAGTAAGTTCAAGGGGTAACCCTCCTATTTTTGTAGTTGTTAGCGCTTCTTCAACTCCTTATATACTGCGAAGGCTACGAGTGCAATACCGCCGATGAAGAGGTAAATCCACCATGCTAGGCTCATCCAGAAATCTCTTGTTAAGTAGACTACTGTTAATCCGAGTGTTATTGATGATAGAAGGAGGTAGCGCTTGTTCTGTAAGTGTGCACTTCCGATAAGTATTACTATTGCTATTATTGACTGTGTTAACAATGTGAGGATATCTCCATCTGCGAGGTTGTATATGAATAAAAATACGAAGAGAAGGATTATTCCTACAAATTGAATGTTTGATGCAGCCTTGTTACTATAATACCAAATATATTTGATCATCACAATTGCTAATAAGTAGATTAGTGCGTAAGCTGTTGGAGCTAAGAGACATTTGTCACCTAATAAATCTACTCTGTCGTGAAGGAATGGTAGTGCTGTTAATGAGAATACAACGTTTAATAGTGCTATTGTGTAGAGGATTGAGCGTGCCACTTTGTTTTTAACTAAGCTTCCGCAGAGGACGAATATTGTTGCGAATGACATGAAGGTTGCTGAACCTAAATAGTCATCATCATACGCTGCGAATATCATTATAAAGCCACTTATTGAAAATGCTACTGCTGGAATTATGAGGTCATAATTCTTTCTTATTAATGCTAAACCAACGAAAAATGCTGCGATTACAAATGAGAAAGGAAGGTAGTTTGTGTCGTATTCGCCGCTTCCAAAGAATCCTCTTGATAACTCGTAACTAATGATTTCAACGAGTTGGATTACTGAAACATATACGATTGTTGCATAGAAGAATTCGTGGCGTCTGAAACGCTTGAATGCATGCTTTAAGTGTACTGCCTGTACCTGTTCTCCATTTGGGAGATTTACATTTCTAACAAAATTATAGTCGATATCGCTTCTTGTTGCATTGTATTCAAAGACGAGTTCAATCATGAGGAAGAATATTGTGAAAATAAATCTTGTTACTGTTGATTTGTAATCATAGTCACTATATGAAAGGTCCTGTCCATAGAAGATGAATGCAGCTAATGTCATTGCCCAAGAGATAGCGATAATGAGGGCCATAAAGCTGTTTACTATTCTCTGGAAAGTTGCTGTTTTTAGGCTGGTATTGTATGCATGTTTATATGAAATGTAGGTTGATACGAAAACTACTATTATAGCAGTTACGTTTAACATATTAGTCATGAAGTTTTCGATATCATATGAAATTGCGGTTCCAATTACTGATGAGAAGATGATGTTGATTCCGGCTTCAATTCCGTATAGTACGCGGATTACTGTTAGTGTTTCGTTATATTTTTTATAGTTTGGATCTAAGATGTCTGGGCGGTTATTGAAGTATTTAACTTTTAACAGGGTAACTGAGAGTAAAATTAAACTGATTAAAACAGCAATGATGCCGATTGACCATGGCTTATTGATTAGTCCTATTACATTTGGGAAGGTGATTACTAGTACGTTTGAAAGTAATACTGTAATTAGAATATCACCTGCAAATCTGTTAAAGTAAAATTTTACTGCTATTGGAATGATTATTCCGAGGCAGAGCATGAAGAGTACTCTGCAGTTGTGTGTAATAATCTCGTTTGATAATTTTTCGGCTATTTCATATCCATAAGGTTCATAGTCTTGATAATGGATGTTTGATGTTTTAAAACCACCGAAGAGTACTACACCTGAGAGGCCTAAAAATAAGGTTCCTAGATAGTAAAAAATGTTTGATGCAAGTGGGAGAGTTCTTCTGATTGGTTTGATAAAGGCTGCCAAAAAGAAAAGTACACTTGAACAAAGAAGTATGAGAGTCTTCATTGGTGATGTGAAATAATCCCACTTAGCACTTACAAAAATGATTCCTGAAATACTGATTAAGAGTACTCCAAGTACCATCAAGATGGAAGTTGAGGAGAATTGTGAGTTCGACTGAGGAACCCTGTTGTAGTTAGCGTTATTTGGATTCGACTGAGGAACGCCATTGAAATTAGCGTTGTTTGGCTTTGAACCAGGAACGCCATTGAAATTAGCGTTGTTTGGGTTATTAAAGTAGTTTTTATCTGGGTTTGTATTTGGGTTTGTATTTGGGTTTGTATTTGGGGTTTGGTTAGGGTTTGTATTTGTATTTGGATTCATAGTCATATCCTCCTAATTTCTTATTTGTTAACATGCAGTGTTTTGTCAAATTTCATCTATCTGTTGCTCGCGCCTGCAAATCAGTCGTTTGAGCTTGTAAGTCAGTTGTTTGTGCTTGCAAATCTGTTGCTTGTGATTGCTAACTGTTTGTTAACATGGTCTTATTATAGCGTACTTTTGTGAGAGGTGTTAGTGTCGGTTGTCACAATTTGCGGATTTTTAGGGTGTGACAAATGTCACATATGGGATGACATAATCTGTTCAAACATTTTAAAAAAAAAGTTTACTTTTAGAGACAATTATGATAAAATGTCTACATCAGTTTGAGGAGTGATAGCTTACATCACGTAACAAGTTCATATAGTATTGAATATTAAGGCATTTAGAGGGATTGTGCATTTTTTTATATGCTTTAGAGGTGTCTATAGAATTTTTTTATTTGTCAAATTTGTTTTAGGATGATTTGGAGCGGAGATTGATATTTGGCAGAATATATGAGTTTTCTATGGTTGTCTTTTTATATCCTGAAAGGTCTTTTGTTCATATTTATCCCTTCTTTTAAACATTTCAGTTCGACTATAACAGGATTTATAATTTGTTTAATTTGTAAGCTAAACGAAGATGCTATAGGTATATAGCATTTAAACTATTAATAGATTAGGGTTTGGTTTTGTTGTCAGAGAACACTTTCAAGGTCTATCTATTTTTTGTGAAAATTGAAAAAGAATGAATGAAGATGAAAAGGAATTAATAGTAATTAATAATTAGTTTTAGCTTACACTGTGATAGGTTCGGATTATTAAAATTTATGTTATGAAATGATTGTATTTACTACATTATTAATGTAAAGAATGTAGTGATATTATCTTTGCATTCTTTTACTTGAATTCTTTTGCTTGCATTTCTTTTACTTGTATTCTTTTTTTCTTTTGATTTTATTCTTTTTTCATATTTTCCACAATTATTTCTGTTTATTTTTCCATATTTAAAAGGAGGTATGTAATTTGAAAGAAGGACGATTTAAAATGACCCCCCTTATGAAAAGGGTATTGACTGCGCTTTTAGCGACAGCAATGATTGTAACAGCGGTACCTGTGCAAACACCGGGTGGTGGAAGTACGGTTAAAAAGGTATCGGCATCAGCCGAATATAATAGTACTTACCTATTATTTAATCCAAATGGTGGAGATTTAGCTCCTGGTGGAAATTTTGCCCGCTTTTTTTCTAATGCGAAGATAGATGGGTATTATTACGTTAAAACTTGTCTTAGCACCCGAATTGATTTTAGGTATATGTATACTAATTTACCTACAAGGACTGGATACACATTTTTAGGTTGGTTTGATGCTACCTCAGGCGGAAATATGGTATATAATTCCGGAGGAAATTTTAATCCAGGTCTGTATTGGGATTCTACTGGCAATTGGATTTATGAAGCTTCCGGTAATAACACTAAGGTGGTTCTTTATGCACATTGGCAAGCTAATACTTACACAGTGACCTATAATGCTAATGGTGGTGTAATAGACGGAACTACGACAACAACCACCCAAAAGCAGCAGGCATATGATGACTATCTTGATTTACCAAGTACTCCTGTCAGAAAAGGCTATGTATTCAATGGTTGGTATACAGATGCAAGTGGTGGTGATCAGGTCACAAATTCTACTGTGTATTCTAATACTAGCTCAACAACATATTATGCACATTGGACTGCTAATACGTGTACTGCAATTTTTGATTTTAACGATGGTTCCGGTGCAACTACTATGACAGGTGCATGTGGAGATGATATTACTTTCCCTACTACTGATCCAACCAGAACAGGCTATAAATTTGATGGTTGGTATACAGGACCTAATGGTGGAACAAAATATACAAGTGCAACATATATTGATGGAACTATAACTTTCTATGCA
>JAILNN010000057.1 GCA_024691565.1 Lachnospiraceae bacterium
TGTATCCATCACCTTTTGCATTGTTTCTTCGACTTGTTCAATGCTAAAAAATGATCCTTTATTATTAAAATAGATATTATATTTCTTTAAATATTCTTTTGCTAAATGATTTATATCAACAGAATTATTTTCAAATTCTGCAAATCTATTAATTATACTTTCCGCAGCAATCTCTCCCTCAACCATTGCTCCGGTAACATACTTCTGAGGTGCACCTCCAGCAACATCTCCTGCTGCATACAGCCCTTTAATAGTAGTTTGTCTGTTGTTGTCAACCCAATATCCGCTTGCTGTGTGACCACCAACGACATAAGGCTCAGTACCCTCAATTTCAACATTTTGTTGTGATGGTCCCTTACCTTCTTCCAACCATTTAAGTGTTTGACTAGGTGCCATATTAAGATATGCCTTATAAAGCTCTTCTTCCTGCTCCTTAGAAATGCTATCTGTTTTTAAATAGCAAGGACCTCTGCCTTCCATATTTTCCTTCACAGTACCATATACTCTCTCACAAGTAGCAATTCCATATTTACTCTCATATATTTCACCGACTGCATTCATCTGTTTTGCAAAAACACCTTGTGCAATGGTACCTGTAGGAGCTATTGTATCCTTACATCTAAGAGCAATAAATCTCATTTCAAAGGTAGTCATCTCAGCACCAGACCTAATTCCCATCGAATATCCTGCACCTGTATTAAATGGTGAATACCACATTTTATGCCGTGAAAAGCCAGGATTATTAGGTCTATATAACCCAGATGCACCACCTGTTGCAACAATTACAGCGCTAGCTTTAATTATGTATGCTTTATTTTCATTTACATCAAATCCAACTGCGCCATAAATCCTATTATCAGAAACTAAAAAATCAGTTATATTTATATGATTTATAGTTTTAATATTTCGATTCTTAGTTGCAATCTTAGAAAGAATAGGCTTTATATTCTCTCCATTTATCTTAATATTTCTATCTCCTCTAGTTACATATTGTCCATCCTCGTCTTTAAGAATAACGAGTCCATTGTTCTCAAGAACTTCCGTCACCTTATTTAATCTTTCAGACATAGATAACAATAAATCTTCTCTAACAATTCCCTTGGCGTCTTTTTTTGCATAATTAACGTAATCCCTGGGGACCTTCCCCTTCGTAATATACGCATTTATCGCATTAACTCCGGCAGCCAGACAACCACTCCTCTTAATATTGGCCTTCTCAGCAATAATAACCTTCAGATTACTCTTCTTTCCAAAGGTATATGCTGCATAGCATCCAGCTGTTCCTCCACCGATAATTAAGACGTCCGTACTCAAATTTTCTACATCCAATGTTTTATAACTCATCTCTTATCCTCATTTCGTACGAGAAATGCTGTTGACAACTACTCTTACATTTCGCAACGAGAAATGATTCCACCTCCAATAACACAGTCATCTTCATCGTAAAAAACTGCCGATTGACCTGGTGAAGGAGCTCTAACTGCATCATAAAAAACAACTCTTGCTTTCCCACCTGAAATATTCATAACTTTCGCAGCCTGTCCTTTGTGATGATATCGAATCTTAACCATACACTCAACTTCTTCGCCAATCTTTGGTGAATCAATACTCATATAATTCAAGTCTGAACAAATGATTTCTTTACAATACAAAGAATTCTCTTTCGCAACAACAATTTCATTACTATCAGCATGGATTTCCTTTACAAAAACCGGATAACCCATTGCTAATCCCAATCCTTTTCTTTGACCAACAGTATAATGAATAATGCCTTTATGTCTACCTACAACTAATCCGTCTTCATCAATAAAATTTCCTTCGCCTAAGATTTCCTCTTCTGTATTTTCATAAATATAATCTGTATAATTTCCTTCTGTAACAAAGCAAATTTCCTGAGAATCAACCTTGTCCGCAACTGGTAATCCTACCTTCTTTGCAATATTCCTTACTTCATCTTTACTCAAATTACCAAGAGGCATGATTGTCCTTTTTAATTGTTCCTGACTAAGCCTATATAACATATAGGTTTGGTCTTTTGCATCATGTAGTGCCTTCTTTACTGTATATCTTCCATTTTCTTTCCTAACAATCGTGGCATAATGTCCTGTTGCTATGTAATTTGCTTTCATATTATCTGCAGACTCTAACATTTTGTCCCATTTAATATACCGGTTACAAAGTACGCATGGATTAGGTGTAACCCCTCGCAAATAATCATCAATAAAAGGTTTTATAATTAACTTATTAAAATCAGAGGTAGCATTTATTACATAATATGGCATTCCTATTTTCCAACATACTCTTCTAGCATCGTCGATTTCACAGCATCGACTCTCTTTCCCAGCGGAAGATAGCCATGTACGCAGGGTAACTCCAACAACCTCATATCCAGCAATCTTTAGCAAATATGCAGCAACAGCACTATCCACACCACCTGACATACCAACAATAACTTTAGACACTTAAAGCACATCCATTTCCTTTAATTTCAAAAATCTGTACACTTTATACTGCGGCAAATCCATTTTCAAGATCTGAAATAATATCGTCAATATGTTCTGTTCCAATTGAAAGACGAATAGTATTCTGTTTAATTCCCTGGTCTAACAATTCCTCTTCAGATAACTGAGAATGAGTCGTTGAAGCAGGATGTATTACTAAACTCTTAACATCAGCAACATTAGCTAGAAGAGAAAAGATTTTAAGATTATCAATAAATTTCCAAGCTTCATCTTTTCCACCCTTAATTTCAAATGTAAAGATTGAAGCACCACCATTAGGGAAATATCTCTCATAAACCTCATGATCAGGATGATCAGAAAGCGAAGGATGATTAACCTTCTCAACCTTAGGATGATTATTAAGGAACTCAACCACCTTCTTAGTGTTTTCTGCATGTCTTTCTAATCTAAGTGAAAGTGTCTCAACACCCTGTAAAAGAAGAAATGCATTAAATGGTGAAATTGTTGCACCTGTGTCTCTCAAAAGAATTGCACGAATATATGTAACAAATGCTGCAGGACCAACAGCATCATAGAATGAAATGCCATGATAACTTGGATTAGCATCTGCAATATTTGAATACTTACCGCTCGCCTTCCAATTAAACTTACCAGACTCAACAATAATTCCACCAAGTGTAGTTCCATGTCCACCAATAAACTTTGTAGCTGAGTGAACCACAATATCAGCACCATGTTCAATAGGACGAATCAAATATGGTGTACCAAATGTATTGTCAACAACCACTGGAATTCCATGCTTATGAGCAAGCTCAGAAATGGCATCAATATCAGGAATATCACTGTTAGGATTTCCTAAAGTTTCAAGATAAATAGCTCTTGTATTCTCCTTAATAGCACCCTCAACTTCTTCAAGGTTATGAGCATCAACAAATGATGTCTCAATTCCATATTGAGGAAGTGTATGTGCAAGTAAATTAAAACTTCCTCCATAAATTGTCTTCTGTGCAACAATATGACCACCATTAGCAGCAAGAGCCTCTATTGTATAAGTAATAGCTGCAGAACCAGAAGCAACTGCAAGAGCAGCACTACCACCCTCTAATGCAGCAAGTCTTTTTTCCAAAACTTCCTGAGTAGTATTTGTTAATCTACCATAAATATTACCTGGATCAGCCAATCCAAAACGATCTGCAGCATGTTTGCTATTATGAAAAACATAAGATGTAGTTTGATAAATTGGAACTGCTCTTGAATCTGTTGCTGGATCAGCACTTTCCTGACCTACGTGTAACTGTAAGGTTTCAAATTTATAATCGCTCATATTTTTAATCTCCTTTTTTTAACAAAATAATTTATTTTTTCAAAGATTTGTTTCTGTTTTTTTAACTTAATTCTATTTTCAAAAAACAATAATAAATGGTATAAAAAATACCCGGTAAGTTTCATCTCCCGGGCAAATGACTATTATCAATGATTAAATTAATCTTTGATTATTGGGGCGCCATAACAAACCTTGCACCCAGTCATATTTTTTTGCCCGAGAGTAAAGCATTCGACAAAACATCATTTTATTTATGCATTCTTTATAGGTCATATTCAGCACCTCCAATCTTTATAAACTCATTACGTGTCTTTGTACTTATTTGTGCACTTGTCTTTGTACTTGTCTGTGCACTTCCTTTCGACGCACTTATAATATCATTTGAATTTACATTTGAAAAATCCTTAAAATTTATCGTCAGCGATAACCAAAACTTTTCACTACTTTTTCAGGTAATCCACTCTCCTAACCCAGATTTCATCAATTGTCTTTGACATTGGTAGTAGTTTACGCAACACAAAAAAACTCCCCAAAACCAAACGGTTCTGGAGAGTATCTTGAATTCGCTATAAAACTATTCTTTCTTACATTTTAACAACCTTTTTTGCCTTCTTTATGGTCCTGCTTTTTTCTTCCAACCATGCGACATCCCAGTATTAAAACAAATCAAATAAGAAATCCAAATATTTCCTTACAGACAATTGAAAATCCCACTGCCTTCCGGTTTGATTTCATTTGAGCCATTACCTCTTCCTTAGTCAGCTTTTTATCAAACAAGGCGCCTTTACCGTCCTCCATGTAAAGGACATTATCTTCGGACAGCTTTCCTACTGCCGTAAATTCCCCTTCCAGAATCTTTGGGTCTATTACTTCATAGGTTATCCTCATGTCCCCGATTTCCCAGTCGCCATCGCTCCGAGAGGCATACACCCCGTCACCCACAAGCTTTAACCCATATTCTTCTCCTGCATCTTCCGGCGTCTCGTATGCCGGGATCATACATTTATCCAAATGTATTCCTGTCAGCCCATCCCAGGATTCATTCTTCTTAAACAAATCAAGCATACTGTCGTCCAGCCTTATGCCATCATCCCCAATTTCAACCGTTCCATAAATCCCGGCTTGTTCGCTCCAAAATCCTCCATAGTGGTCATTTAAGAATTCTTCCGGGAATTTAGGATTTTTAAATTTTTGTTTCTCCCCGTTTCCAGTATATATACGTTTCCATGCCGCATCGTTACTGACATAGGCTTCAAAATCCTCTTCCGGTCTATTCGAAAATCCCGGCTCGTCATAAGTAAAATAGTTCTTTACACTTTGCGATTTCTGTTCTATATGCTGGTACATCTCTGTCTTACGGCATATTACCGGCCCCATACCCGTAAGGTTTAAGGCATCATCCTTTGCCTGGGAAATAACCTTCAGCCTGCCGGTGACAATTACAAAATCTTTTGGCAGCTCCTCACTGCTGAACATAACGGTTATGCCACACAACACAACCACTATGGCTGCCACCACCGCTATGGTAAGACAAATTATCTGTTTCTTTGACATTTTTTCTGTTCTTCCTTTCTTCGTCATA
>JAILNN010000202.1 GCA_024691565.1 Lachnospiraceae bacterium
AGATGAATTTGCAAGAATTATTGTATATACGAATACTGCTGAGGAAGGAGAGGCGGCATTTAGGACGGTTGAGAATATAAGGAATGCTGCTGAGAAATATTATCCTGAAGATTCGATTTATATGTGTGGTCAAAGCGCAAACATGTATGACATGAAGAATACAGTTGTTGCTGATAATGAGAGAGTTAATTTAATAACAATGATCGCGATTTTCGTTATTTTGTTGGTTGAGTTTAAGTCGGTTTCGTTACCATTGATTTTGATTTTTGTTATAAAGATTGCGACCTGGATTAATATGTCGATTCCATACTTTATGAATGAGCCGTTGGCATATATTGGATATCTGGTTGTTAGTACGGTTATGATGGGAGCTACAATTGATTATGCGATTCTTCTGACGGAGAATTATATGAAATTTAGAAAGCAATATACACCTATGGAGGCTATGAAGAATACTCTTGGAAATGTCGTTAAGTCGGCGATGGTTTCAGCTTCGATTTTGGCGATTGCGGGATTTGCTTTGGGATTCTCGTCTAGTGAGCAGATTGTTAAAGCACTTGGTCTTTTGCTTGGAAAGGGAGCAGTTATCGCATTTGCGTTATCTATTACTTTACTTCCAGCAGTGCTACTTCTTTTCGATAGAGTGATTGAACTTTCAACTTGGAAGGCTGGTTTTGTTAGGAAGCCAAATAGGAGCATATCACAGAGAATTCAGGAGAAGTTCTTGAGAAAGTCCAGAGTTAGAAATGATGACTAGCCAACAAAGGAGATTAGCTAACAAAGAAGATTAGCTAACAAAGAAGATTAGTCAATAAAGATTAGCTAACATAGAAGATTAATTGATTTGGAGGGATTTATTATGAGAGATAGTAAGATGGATAATATGATTGGTAATGTTGATAATACGGATAATTTGAATGATAAAAATGTAAAGGAGAATAAAGCTATGGAGAATAAGAAAAATAATATGAAGAGAAATTGTAAGAGAGCTGCTGCTGGAGCGTTGGCCGTTGTTGTTGGTACAGGATTATTTGTTGGTGGTCATTCAATTGTTGATGCTAATTCTAAAAAAGATGATGTTAAGGCGGTTAGCAATGCTGTAAGTAATGAAACAGAAGGAAAGACGAATAGCAATGCTGTAAGTAATGAGGCTGATGCTCAGGAAGTTACTAATGGTAAAGTGAAGGTTGATTCTAAGGCTAAATCAAAGAATCAGGGCGCTGCTCGTTATACTAAGGATGAGAATATTTATGGTATTTTAAAGCAAGATGGTAGTATTGATAATATGTATGTAGTTAATCAGTTTGAGGTTACTAAGGCTGGATATATTACTGATTTAGGAATTTATGAGGATGTTGAAAATTTGACGAATACTGAGGAGGTTGAGATTTATGATGGAAAAATTAAGGTGTATGCGGACAAAGGTAATTTCTATTATCAAGGGACTAACTGCTTTTCATATTTGCCTTGGGACTTTGACATTAATTATTATCTTAATGGCGAAAAAGCAGATATTGACGAACTTAAAGGAGCGGATGGCGAAGTAAAGATTAAGATTAAGAGTAGCAAGAACGAAGAGGCGGATGATACTTTCTACGAGAATTATATGCTTCAGGTTTCACTTACTTTGGATAATGAAAAGGCTAAAAATGTTGTTTGTGGAGATGCTACAGTAGCTGATGCTGGCGAGAGCCGTCAGTATAATTATACAGTGATGCCTGAGGATGATGCGAACATTACTTTGAAGGCTGATGTTACTGATTTTGAGATGGATGGTATTTCAATTGCAGCTATTCCTTTTTCAATGAGCGTGGATATGCCTGATAGTGATAGCATGCTTAAGGGTATGAGCAAGCTTTCTGATGGCGTTAATGATCTTGATGATGGTGTTGGTGAGTTGAGAGATGGCGTTAATGAATATGTAGATGGTATTTCTGAGTTTAATGATGCACTTGAAATAGTTGCTACTAATCTTGAAAAGGTTTCTGATGGTGGAAATGAATTGAGTGATGGTTCATCTAAGATTGCTGAAGGTCTTGAAAAAGTGAGCGAAGGTGGAAGCGGACTTATCGAAGGTTCTAAGCAGATTAACGATACACTTAAGCTTTTGGCAGGTAAGATTAGCACAATGGATTTATCTGGACTTTCAAAAGAAGATGCTGCGTTTTTAACTCAGGTTGTTGCTGGACTTTCTCAGAATTATGGTGAGTTTGATAAAGGTGTTTCATCTTATATTGGTGGTGTAGATTCAATTTCTAAGAATTATAAGAAGTTTGATAAGGGATTACAGAAGTATGTTAGTGGTATTTCTAAGTTGAGCGATGGTACAAATAAGCTTTCTAAAAATGGTGTGAAGCTTGTTGATGGTGGTTCTGAAATTTGTGATGGTTTAAATGAATTAAAAGATGGTACAGCTGAATTAAATGATGGTGTTTCTAAAATGCCTTCTAAGACTCAGAAGAAGATTGA
>JAILNN010000211.1 GCA_024691565.1 Lachnospiraceae bacterium
GTAGTAGCCCAAAACCCATCCGAACACTAATAGTCCTATTGTGGATGGAACTAGAAGTTTTCTGGTTCTTGATTTTATAAATGTTTTTGTGTCTTTTTTCTCTAATTCTGAGCGGGCATTCATGCCGGAAACGACGAACAGCAGTAGCATAAACCAAGGGTAAACTATATATTGGTAAATATCCTGTGGCTGAAAATTTTTAAAAGGTCCTATTATGCCGTATTTGGTTACTCCGTTAAACATATAAATTACATGGTAGATTACTACCAAAACTACAGTTATCCATTTTATATTATCTAAGTATGTTTTTCTCATGTTTATCCCACCTTTGCTAAAATATTTAACATTCAAAAGGATTATAATACTTTAACATTCCTTAATCCACCAACTTAAGTTGACATTTTTCCTCCTTTTTCGTTAAAAATCGTGGCGGGATATTTTTGGGAAGTACAAATTGATTTTTCAAAGATGTAGAATCTTTATGGTATAATTATTCAACTTCGCATTGACTATTTTTCTTTTGGGGGTTATATTTATATACGTGGGGTTTGCAATGGGAGTTGCAAAATTTTTTTTCAATTTTTTTTCAATTTTATTTTTTCAATGCTATTTTTTATCACAGAAAGGGAGAAGAGAATTATGGGTAACAATTTAAGAAGAGTGATTACGTACCTTGTGTGCTTTTCGCTCGTTGTAGCTTCAATTGGGGTTTTTGGAGTTACAGAAAGTAGCAAGAAGGCTGAGGCAGCGACTTCGTTCACTGACCTTAATCAGGAGGCTATTGTCGAAGCCATGGGAGCTGGCTGGAATTTAGGTAACCAGTTTGAAGCGACAGATGGCAGTGGAAATCCTTCTGAAACAGCTTGGGGAAATCCTGTCGTAACAGAGAACTTAATTAAATTAGTAAAAAATGCAGGTTTTAAAACTATTAGAATTCCAGTTTCTTATCTTAACAAAATTTCTTATGATAGTTCTTCAGATACTTATGTAATTGATTCCGGTTGGCTCAATAGAATACAAGAAGTTGTTGATTTATGTGTAAAGAATGATCTTTATGCTATTATTAACATGCATGGTGATGGATATACTACTGTTACAGGTAGTTGGCTTCTTTGTAATTCTTCGGATCAGACAACAATTAAGAAAAAGTATGCTGATTGCTGGGAGCAAATTGCAAATAAGTTTGCAGACTATGATGAACATCTTATTTTTGAGTCTATGAACGAAGAGTTTGATGGAAATTATGGATGGCCTAATTCCACATATTATTCAAACATTAATGCTTACAATCAGATATTTGTAGATACTGTTAGAAATACTGGTTCTAACAATGCTAAAAGATGGCTTCTTATTCCAGGATGGAATACTAACATTGAATATACTACTGGAAGCTATGGATTTGAATTACCTACAGATAATTATCTTGATTCATCTATTTCTGGGAATAGAATAATGATTTCTGTTCATTATTATGATCCTTGGGATTTTGCAGGTGAAGGAAGTGTTACTCAGTGGGGCAAAAATGCTACTGGCACTGTGTCAAGCTGGGGACAGGAAGATTGGATGTCTAGTCAGTTTGATTTGCTTTATAATAAATTTGTTTCAAATGGATATCCAGTTGTTATTGGCGAATATGGTGCTACCAATGCATCTACTTTTGATAGCGAGAACCTTTCATGTCGTAAATATTATTATAAATACCTTTGCCAGCAGGCATATGTGAAGGGATGTGTTCCTGTAGCATGGGATAATAATGGTCATTCAACTCAGTATAGAGCTGATCAGTTTGGTTTGTTTGATCGTTGGACTTTAGCTGTCACATCAAATGGACAGGAAATTATTGATTCGATTATGGCTGTATACAATGCAGCTGATAATTGTACATCTACTGGTTTAAGTTTAAATAAGACAAGTTTAACTGTGAAAATTGGTGAAACAGAAACTCTTGTAGCGAGTCTTACTCCTTCGACCAGTACAGATACTATCACATGGGTTAGTTCAGATCCTACAGTAGCTACAGTTATTGATGGTTTGGTAACACCTGTTAAAGCAGGTACATGTACAGTTACAGCTAAGACAGCGAATGGAAATACGGCTACTTGTTCTGTAACAATTGAGGAAGCTGATATTGTTAAATTACAGCTATTCCTTATGAATAGTGCTAGCTGGACTACAGTTTCTAGTGAAACAGTGGAAGTTCCATCTACGGGTGGTACATATACATTGTCAGTTACAGATACTCAGGCTGATTTGCAAAAAATTGCTTCTTTTTACATGCATGATATTAATGCAGATTTATCAGACACATCTGAGGATAAATCATCTGCATGTGATTATTTATCATTTAAGATTACATCATTTACTGTAAATGGAACTGAATGCCCAATAATAAGCGGATATGATACATTTACTTATGATACATCGTTAACATCTGAGGATGCACATAATAAAAAATCTATTGATTTTGACTTTATAAATGGTTGGAATGAAGAAAGACAGTCGATTTTAGAGAATGTATATGAAGCTGGTCAGTATGCATATACATTTAATAATATTTCATTAAATAGTGATTCTAATGAAATTGCTATTACATTTGAAATTACTGGTGCTGAATCTAGTGAAGAGGATACAACGGATCAGGATGCAGCAGAGGCAGTTGAAGCTTTGATTAATGAAATTGGAACTGTTGAATATACAGATGAGTGTCTTGCATTAATTGAAGCAGCAGAAGATGGATATGATGCATTAACTGATACTCAGAAAGCTTTAGTTACAAATTATGAGACTCTTACAACTGCAAGAAGTGAATATGATGAGCTTAAAGCTGCAGCAGAGGCCGCAGCAGCAAAGGCAGCAGCAGATCAAGCGGCAGCAGAGGCAGTTGAAGGTTTAATTGATGCAATTGGAACTGTTGAATATACAGATGAGTGTCT
>JAILNN010000135.1 GCA_024691565.1 Lachnospiraceae bacterium
GCAAGTTTGCCAACGGTGCTGTAACAGGTGCATTCTCCATGATGTTCAATGATATGATGCATGGCGGACCTACAGAAAAAGAAATAAAGAGAATAAAAGATGAGTATGAAAAAGTTGCTGGAAAGAAATATACTATCAAAGAGTTTTATGCTTCTCTTGGTGGAGAAATTTCTCAAAATGCAATAACTTATGATTACCAAAATACATGTGCTGCTCGTTTATCTCAGGCATTAAATGAAAGTGGTGTATTAAAAATTCCAAGGATGCGCGGTAAATATAATACTTATCGTGGTGGTGATGGTAATTATTATTTTATTAATGCAGCGGAGATGGCTAAATGGTTAAATACACGGTGGGGAAGAGCAAAAGTAGGTCATGTTATAGACACTGGAGTGACTTTTCAAACTGGGTTATCGGGAGTTAGCGGTCATGTGGGAGTTATATATAAAAGTGATGATGGCGGCTCACATGTGACTCATTATATGGATAATATAAGTGTAACATATTATTGGTGTAAATAATAATGAAATATTTGTTCGTTTTATTAGTGCTTTTAGCGTGTTGTGGACGCAAAAAAGCAATTGAAAGTCCAGAAATGGTAATAGAGTCCAAAATGTTAGATGATGGATATTCCAAACTTTATTATCAAATTTGTGGTGACTCTATCTCTGTGAATTCTTATAGAATATGGAATTTGTATGATTTTGTGTCAAAGGATGTGAATACGTTGGAAATATTTAATAATTTGACACACGTGATCTATTTTGCTGATAAAAATGATACTTGTGCAACGTGGTTTGAGAAACCTTTTAATAATGGTAAGTATTTCACTCCCACTTTTTCGGAACAAATGACGGAAATGAAGGCTTGTCTATATAAGGCTTCAAGTGATTTCGATATATCTAAATTAAGGCATATCACTTGTTTTCTTATTTCTTTTGACACTGTTGCGTGTGATGTGTCTTCAAGAATATTATCAAGTAAAAAGAATTTTAAATTGTCTCCTGATATTGTCACTTATCAACAATTATATGATGTTTTAGATAGTGTGGGTGTTGATTGTACTCATAAGGCTATTGACAAAGAGCTTGCCAAGACTTGTTTGAAGGATTCGCTCAACAGCGTTCTTGAATGTTTCAATTTACAGGTGGATACCATAATGAGTCAAGAAGAGGTTTCGTTTCGAAACAAAAGTGGAGATTTTTTGCGCAATAGATCTTCTTTGTATAGGAAGAAGGAGACATTACCATTTATTTTGGATACTGAATTGTATATAAAATTAAAATCGAGATAATGGAAGTGATGTGTTCTACATTTAATAAAAAAGTTATATTTACGTGTACGTTTACTTCTTTGTATGTGTTGTACTCCTGCATTCCTTGTGATACTAGATATTGCTTAAGTTTCAAGAACTGTACTGATGATACTTTATTGACTGGTGCTTTCAGTGGTGGCGTCGGAGCGGTAATATCTAATTCGGGTGTAATATGTGCAAATACATTAGGAATAATGGCAAGTTCTACTCTGAATTCTTATGGGACATATTGTTATACAGGTGGCAAGACTCCAATTAGTATTAGCTTTGGTGCTTTTTCTTATGATTTTACTAATGGTGAATTTGGTTATCTTGGTAAAAAAGGAAATTCGACTCTTGATAATATTGGCTACGGATTAGGTGCTTTTGTGAATTTGCATGACATAAACAATATGTTTGATTCTACAACTGCGAATTTGTATACACAGACAAGTGATCGTGGAGAATTTGATCCAATATCACATTCTGCTATTGTGTCTAAAGATGGTGAAACTTTGATGTCGTTTGGGCCTGCTTCTGATGGAAAACTTCCAGGGAAACTAGGTTTTTCGATAGATGTTCGCAGGAGTACACCTTTATATGATACACATATTGGAGAAGGTGTCGTCAGTAAAAATTTGACATTGAATGCGAAATTGTTTAGAAGTCTGCGGAATTTTACTATTAAATGTAAAATTCCGTATCAGGGAATAACTTCAAATTGTGTTAATTGGTCTTCTATCGGATTGTGGCTCAATGGTATTCCTAATATAGGTATTCATCCGTTTTTGTTACACGGCAGTATTGCTGTTTACAATTCTGGATTATATAATGTTTTAGCTACTACGCAATTTGCGAATGATAAATAATCAATAGGATAACGTAGGATTGCGGCATCTTATGTTATCTAAAAAATGAATATAATGAATATTTTGAAATTGTTTTTTATTTGTACAATGTTGTGTTCTTGTTCTCTCAAAGAATATTACAATGGAGTAAACCCTTCTTGTGCTCAAAAAGAAACATTA
>JAILNN010000249.1 GCA_024691565.1 Lachnospiraceae bacterium
GCAAAATTCTCAGCTGTCGGTCTAAAAGGAAGGAAAACCATCCTAAAATTTTCTTCTCTCAAAGCTTCCACAGTCTTCTCTTTTAAAGAGCCCTCTTCAACAATTAGCGAATGATCCAGGTTATCTGCAAGATTTTTTAAATCTCTCTTAAGGTCTGTAAAATCAATTACCATACCATCATCACCAACGTTCTCGGCCTTTGCAGAAACGCAAATTCTCCATCTATGTCCATGAAGATTAGCACACTTCCCATCATACCCCTTCAAAAAATGAGCAGAATCAAAGCTAGCTTCAGTAGTAACACTAAACATAGTCCCTCCAAATAAAACAAATAAAATATAAAATTAAACAAAATGGAAAAAATTGAAACAAATTAGACAAATATATATCATCCATAAAACACTAGAATCAAAATTAGACATACCATAAAACCACCTATAACAACAAGCCATAGATAGTAAATAAAAAGAATAGTCCTGGTTTTGATTATAGACAGGATGGCACCAACGAACTGTCTGTATTTGCAACGCTTAAAATAATAACTCATTATTTAAGCTTTTGCAAATACTTTATGATTTAATACCATTTTTTCTTAAATTAAAACTCTCTGCAACCCTTCTCACTTCATCCTGAGCATTGAGAAAAGCCTGAGCAACAAGCGGATCGAAATGAGTACCTGCATCCTCTTTTATAATATTCATAGCCTTCTCAAATGGGAAAGCATCCTTATAAACCCTCTTAGAAACAAGGGCATCAAAAACATCAGCAACCGCCATAATTCTAGCCGAAAGCGGAATATCCTCACCAACAAGACCATATGGATATCCTCTTCCATTCCACTTTTCATGATGGAACTCAGCAAGATTCTTAGCCTCTCTTAGGTACTTAGAATCAGGCATTGTCTCCATAGCCTGCTCAAGAATCTTTGCACCAGCTGTCGTATGAGTCTTCATAATTTCAAACTCATCATCCGTAAGTTTTCCAGGTTTATTTAATATCGTATCAGAAATAGAAATCTTTCCAATATCATGAAGAGGAGCAGAATTAAAGACATCATTAATAAACTCATCTGTAAGCTGGTCTGTATAATGACCTTCTCTTTTAAGTTCTTCCATAATAATCCTAGTGTAGGCTGCAGTCTTTCTAACATGATCACCTGTAGACTCATCTCGGTTCTCAACCATATCTGCAAGAAGCATAATCAAGCTACTCTGCTGCGATGAAATCAACTCATTCTTTTCATTAACATCATCGATATAGTTAATAATATCAGAGGTCATCTTGCAAACCGTACTATACATGTTTTCTACTTCATCATTGGTTTTAATATCCAGCTCGCTAAGATAATTCATATGCTTTCTTCGTTCACTATCAGAATTATAAGCAAACTCCTTTGACGCATATGCAATTGAGTTAAGAGGATATAACAAATGATACTTAGAAATCCACATACTAATTGCAATAACTAAAATCAAAAATCCAAAAATAAGAATAACTAATTTAATTAAAAACTGTCTATCATATTTTCCTAAATCATTCATAGAAACATCGACGCCAATGTAACAAACACATTCACCAGCAGCATTATAGACTGGCCTATATACTGTAAGTAGCCATCCATATGAATCATTAGAAATAATAGGTTTAATGGCCTTACCTGCTAACAAATCATCAAGATAAGGCTCAAACGACTCATCAAATTCAACAACATCGCCAGGATTATTTCCTTCAAACTCTTCGGTATCCACGTCGAAAACAACATGACAACCATCTTCCCTAATCTGATAAACATAAACATATTCAATATCAGGGGAACTTTTCTTTATGCTGGCAAGCATCTCATCAGTTTCTTTATATCCATCAGCGTCTTCGCCTTTTTCAATATATTCATTAACCTTCTCTGCATCTATCACATCAGAAGCATGCTCAGCTATACCTTCTGCAAGAAATGAATGTTGACTTCTCGAATAATCTCTAAAAAGAAAGATACTAACGAGAGTAGCTGTAACAGTAATTAGAACACAGGCAGTTGTAACAATAATCGCAACCTTTGTTCCAATAGAATTAGTCTCTCTATTTGCTTCCTTAACCTTGATAATCTCACGCCTGGTGAGTGGACGCTGTTTCCATCCAACAAAATACAAACTCCTCCTAAATTTATTAGGTAAAAAGTGTACCAGTGTAAAAACAAAAACAACTGTAATAACCTTATCAAAAATATCAATTACAAACTGAGAAATCACAAAGGCAACAGCTTTATTAATTCCCACTCCAACTAAAGCCTTAGCAATTGTTCCAGCAAAACCACTGTCAGAATATCCATAAACAAACCAAGTAATCATTCCACCAATTATACCGCCGATAACTGCGATAATAAGTGTATAGCATGCAATCCCTGGTATCTTTTTTAGAACCTTTCTTTTGCTCAAATACGTGGTAAAAAGTGCAATAATAACATTCAAAATTCCATAGTAAATCGCACTTGTATTATAAGTAGCTTCAAGAACATTAGTCATAAGCGCAACAAAAACACCTGGTACATATCCACCAAGCAATGCCGCAAAAACCGTTCCAATAGTATCTAAATATAATGGTAAACCATATTTCCCCACAATATTATACAAAAAAAGGTTAACTCCAATGCATAACAAAGACATTGTAGTTGCCCTAACATAGTTATGCCTTTTTCTTGTATTATCCATATCTCGCCCTCTCTAAATCTAAACAACCAAAACCTCCCTGATTTTGGTCCTCTTTTTCATTATCTCCATTTAAGTATCATCGACAGACTTTGTAATTATTATATTGTAAATATGCTTTTTCTACAAGTTTTATTTTATTTTTTGCATTGAAAAATATATGCTTCAATGATAAAATTAAAATATCATTTAACTGAGACAAAGTTTATATTTATTATAATTGTAAAACCAAGGGATTATTCCCCTTTTTGAAAGGATGATTATATGGAAAAAATGAACTTAAAAAAAGCAGTACGCTTCCTTCTAAGCTTGGTTTTATCGCTATCAATGGTGTTTTCTTTAACGCCAATTAAAACTCTAGCAGATGAAACCACAAGTAAAGAACCCCAAACAAACGAAACAGAAATTAAAGAGCCTGAAGTCCTCACAGGCGAATTTGAATATGGAGCGACTAAGCCATCTGATACTACAATCTACAAATCAACTTATTATTACAGTGATGGCTATTTCCTGGAATCTTCAACAACCAAAAATGCACATAGGCGCACAATATCTGCAAGCCTTTCATTTACGACGGCTCAAAGCCCAAGTAAAAATGGAAAACTTACTAAAGAACTTTTGGAAAAAATAGGTTTCACAGATATTGTAACAGCCGATATGAATGTTGCCACAGTTGATAGTCTTGGAACTGTAATCGCTCATAAAAAAGTAAATGATTATGACCTAATTGCTGTCGTAATCAGGGGTTCAGACTATGGTAGAGAAATGATAAATAATATTAAAATGGGTAAAACCGGCGATTCACAAGGTATCTCAGAATCAGCAAAAAAACTCATGACACGTATTTCAAAATACATTTCAGATTATTCTCTAACAACTGCAAATAAAATATGGATTTCTGGTTACTCCCGTGGCGGCGGCGTGGCTGACTTGGCAGGTCAGTACATGAATAACGATTTAGAAAGCTACTACACAACATTTGATGATTTTTATGTATATACCTTTGAAGCCGTTGCCGCTTCATTAAAATATACTGCTTATAAAAACATTCATAACGTATTAAGTAACGATGATCCAATTCCAATCGTAATGCCACAACAATATAATTTTACTACAAGTGGTGTTAAGGAAGTCGTATCATCACCAACTACAACGGTAACTACTAGATATTTGTCATCTAGTAATCTCTCATCTCTACTAATAAACTACGGTTTAAGTAATGATGTCATCGTAGAAAATGGTGAAAAATACGCTTACGACGCTGTATCAGATTTCTTTGTTTTTTTAATTAATAATGGAATAACAAGAGAAATTTACAGCTCATCACTAGAAGAGGAAGTGGGATATTTTCTAGATTTATACTACTCAACTTCATCGAGTCAGGAAACAAAAATCAAGAACTTCATTAAATCAAGACTACTAGATGAAGTTAAAAATGATGTAGGACCTCTAGTTCAAAAATTACAAACACTGAATAGCAAAAGTTCTTCATCAGAATACAAATCCTTTATCGATTTGCTTTTTACCTATATAGAAAGAGCTAAGGCTAATTGTAACGAAGGAGAATTCCCTTACACAGACGAAAAATATGCAGAAATTAAAGAACACGCCTATTCAGCGTTAACAATCTTACTGCCGTTAGCATTTAAAGATTTAGATAATAGTAAACCACTTGTAAACATTTTAACTTTTGTAACAAATGTTGATACACTTTTCGTTGGACATTATGCGGAAACTCTCTTGCCACTGATTCAAGACAAGGATACTAATTATAATATTTTTGCAAGAGATGAATCCATTACTCCTGCACCTGCAAAGGTGACAGAAGAGCCAAGTAAAACTGTTGAAACAACATCACCTAGTGTTGAAACAATCACTCCCGTAACTTCAGAGGTTCCAACAGATGATGCTATCAACGAAGAAACACCAGAGCCAAAAGATGAAATTGATATAGGACCATCTGGAAATGATCCAATTGGACCTGTTTCTGAGGATGAAGAACCAACACCTATTAGTTCAGAGGTTCCTACAACTCAGGCACCTGCTGATGATGTAAATCTAAATGCTTTAAAAGCAAACTCTACACCTCAGCCTATAACTGTCACTGCTACCGAGGCACCTAACACAGCATCTCAAATTGCACCGATGATTGCAACAACATTTAAATCGGTCACAAATAAAAAAGCTGGAATCTGCCTAAAATGGTATCCAATAGCTGCAGCTGCATCCTATAAAGTAATGAAACTTGAGAATGATACTTGGACAGAAATTGCCACCTTAGATTCTTCTAAGAATTCCTACACTGACGAATCAACAAAGTCAGAAAATGGCACATCCTACCAGTATAAAATTACCACAATTTCAAATGGTTATGGCGATGCATCATCAGAGCCAGTAACCGCTCTTCGATTAACCGGTATTAAACTAAAGAGCGCTAAAAAGTCTGGTGATAACAAGGCAAATCTTTCCTGGAAGAAAAATTCAGAAGCCGACGGCTATCAAGTAAAATATACAAATGGAAGTAATACCAAAAAAATAATGGTTAAGAATAAGAAAGACCTATCCCTAACCATTAGCAAACTGGATTTCAGTAAGAAATCCACCTTTAAAGTTCGTGTTTATAAAGATAATAACGACATAACCTACTACTCACAATGGAGTGCAAAAAAGGTTATAAAGCCTGGTAAATAATTATTTTTTAGCATTATGTCGTTCAAAGAAATCCTTTGTTTCTTTAACAACGACACTACTTAAGAAATAAATCGCAATCATATTTGGGATTGCCATTAATCCATTAAAAATGTCTGCAACGGTCCATACAGCGCTTACAGTCATGTATGGGCCGATAAAGACAGCTAAAATATATAACCATCTAAAAATCATAATCTTCTTACTATTATTACCAACAAGGTATTCTAAACAACGTTCTGAATAATAATCCCAACCAAGAATTGTCGTAAAAGCAAAGAAAACAAGACAAACCATTAAAAGGCCTGCTACTACTGTGTTTGATAAAGGTAATCCCTGCTGGAATGCATAGGTTGTAACCTGCACACCCTCAAGACCTTCAACCTTCCACGCACCTGTAAGCACAATTGAAAGTCCAGTCATCGTACAAATCACAATCGTATCAATAAATGTTCCTGTCATAGAAACAAGACCTTGTCTAACAGGTTCCTTTGTCTGAGCGGCAGCTGCAGCAATCGGAGCAGAACCAAGGCCAGCCTCATTTGAGAAAATTCCTCTAGCAACACCCTTTTGCATTGCAACTATCATTGTACCAACTGCGCCACCTGTAACAGCCTTAGGATTAAATGCACCCTTAACAATAACTGTAATTGCCTCTGGAATTTCCTTGATATTCAAAATAATAAGGATTAAGCAAATCACAAAATAGATTACAGCCATAAAAGGAACAACAATTCCTGAAACAGAAGAAATTCTTTCAATTCCGCCAATAAGCACAAGAGCAACAACGACAGCAAGAATAATTGATGTCACAACTATCGTTACTGTGTAATCACCTAAAAATGGTATATGAATTATATTCTCAGAATTTGGATCAAAAAAATCAGCAGTCGCAGACGCAATTCCATTTACCTGTGAAAAAGTTCCAATTCCAAAAAGACCTACACAAACACCGAAGAAAGCAAATATCTTTGCAAGCCACTTAAACTTTTCTCCCATCCCTTTTTCAATGTAGTAGAATGGTCCACCAAGTGCATGATTATTCTCATCAAGAACTCTATACTTCACTGCGAGCAGTCCCTCTGCATACTTAGTTGCCATTCCAAACAAACCAGCAACTTCCATCCAGAAAAGCGCTCCAGGTCCACCAGCGCCAATCGCTGTTGCAACACCAACGATATTTCCGGTTCCAATCGTAGCAGAAAGAGCTGTACAAAGGGCTCTAAAAGATGAAATCTCACCCTCTCCATCTTCCTCATTCTTAAACATCCATTTAAGAGCGAGTGGCAACTTTCTTATTTGCAGTCCTTTAAGGCGCACTGTAAGCATAATGCCACCAAATAATATAAGAATGATTAAAGGTGTTCCCCAAACGTAATCATCAATTATTGTCAGTATCTTATTAACTTCCTCAAGCATCTAAAATTTCCTTTCTAGTAGTATTTTTTGAGCAAAAAAATAGAGCTATCCATAGGAAGGATGCCCCACGAATTACTCAACAAAGTATAATACATTATCATTTACTGTGTCAAATTAAAAATACCCCGAGGACCATATTTATAGTCCCCGAGGCAGGCGTTTTATATACAATATCAAAAAACTATTGGGAAAATCTAATTTATTTGAAAGCTATATAATTTGATGAATAATTACTCAACGTCCATGAGTGCTTCAAAGTTTTCTTCACCTGTTCTAACCTTAACAACTCTATCAACAGCATAAACGAAGATTTTACCATCACCAATCTTACCAGTGTAAAGTGTCTTCTTAGCGACATCAATAACCTTATCAACTGGGATTTCACTAACAACGATTTCAAGCTTAATCTTAGGTAAGAGCGTAGCATCCATTTCAACACCACGGTATTTCTTACCAGCACCCTTCTGGATACCACAACCAGTTACCTGAGTAACGGTCATACCAGTAACACCGAGTTCATTAAGTGCTCTCTTAATCTTATCATATCGCGAAAGTTTTGTGATAATAACAACCTTATGCATTCCGCTTGCAGGAACCATTTCAGGAGCCTGAACAACCTGAACACTAGCATTCCTCATAGCTTCGCTCGCATCTTCATATTCAGAAACACCAAGATGTGTATTTTCGTTTACATCCATGATAAGTGTGTTTGAAACATCCATGATACCGAAACCAGAGTAAGCTGATACAAGACCATGCTCTGTAGAATCAAGACCTTCAATTTCTTCTTCCTCAGATACTCTAAGACCAAGTACTGCCTTTATAACACCAAATGTAATAATAATTGTTACAGCAGTCCAACCTGCTGTTGCAAGCATTCCTATACACTGAATTCCAAGCTGCTTAAATCCACCACCATAGAAGAGACCAACAATTTCATTTCCAGGTGCAGAAGCTGTAGAGAAAAGACCAACTGCAAGTGTTCCCCAGATACCATTTAACATATGTACTGCAACAGCACCAACAGGATCATCAATTCTTAAAACATTATCAAGTAACCATACACCAAAGATAACTAATAAACCAGCAACAAAACCGATAATAACAGCACCTAAAGCATCTGTAGTATCACAAGGAGCTGTGATTGCTACAAGACCAGCAAGTGATGCGTTAAGACACATTGAAACATCAGGCTTACCATATCTAATCCATGTGTAAATCATACAAACAACAGTTGCAATTGAAGGTGCGATTGTTGTTGTTACAAAAACTGAACCTAACTGCTCAACACTTGTACAAGCTGCACCGTTAAATCCATACCAACCTAACCAAAGAATGAATACACCAAGTGCACCAATTGGAAGGTTATGACCTGGGAAAGCATTTACCTTAGTAACTTTTCCAGCCTTATCTTTAACAAACTTACCAATTCTAGGTCCAACCATGATAGCACCGATAAGAGCACAGATACCACCAACCATATGGATACAGTTTGAACCAGCGAAATCATGGAATCCCATTTCAGCTAACCAGCCGCCGCCCCATGTCCAGTGAGCTTCGATTGGATAAATCAAACCAGAAATAATTGCTGAGTAAACACAGTAACTAAGAAACTTTGTTCTTTCAGCCATAGCACCACTAACGATTGTAGCAGTTGTTGCACAGAATACGAGGTTAAAAACGAAATTTGACCAATCAAATTCTGCATAGTTTGTGAAGATATCAAAACCAGGTTTTCCAATGAAACCTAACCAATCTTCACCAAGAAGTAAACTAAAACCAATTAAGATGAACATCGCACAACCGATACAAAAGTCCATCAGGTTTTTCATAATAATGTTACCTGCGTTCTTTGCTCTCGTGAAACCAGACTCAACCATTGCAAAACCAGCCTGCATCCAAAAGACCAGAGCTGCTCCGATTAAGAACCAGACACCAAATACCTGTCCATCAACATAACTTAAAATTTCTTCTGCCATACTAAATTCCTCCTTTGATAAACAAAAAGCGCATGTACCAAAAATGAATACATGCGCCTTTGCATAAAATAAATAAAAAAGAAAAAAAATAAGGCACTGAATCTCTTCAGCACCTTTGCATGTCGCAGATTATACAGCAACATTTACAACTTTGTCAATACGTTTTTTGAAATTTTTTTAAAAATTATTATGATTTATTTTTAAGACGCCTTCTAAGCCACCTATAATCAGTGCGTTTAGGACTTTCTACCTCATCTGGTAAATCCCAAATTTTTTCAAAAAATTCTCCAATTTCATTCCAGGCCTCAACTTCCTCAGGGAAAAGATTTAACCCCAATTGGAAAACATGAAACATTCCAGGATAGACATGACTCTTAACATCAACACCTGCTTCTTCCATCTTCTTAGCAACCTCAGTAGTGTCACTTAGAAGCATTTCCATCTCTCCAACCTGCATAAGTGTAGGCGGAAAATCTTTATAATCTCCGAAAATAGGAGAAATATACGGGTTATGTGGGTCTGAATTTCTGTAATACCCTTCCAAGTAAACCAAAGACTCCTTTGTATTACCAAAGAGAGGATCAGTCTCATAGTTTTCTTCATAGGACTTACCGCTCTTCGTTAAATCTGTCCATGCAGACATTGTAATAACACCTGCTGGAAGTGGCATATCATGATTTCTCAAATATAAAACCAAAGAAAGAGTTAAACCACCGCCTGCAGAATCCCCTGCAATAACGATGTTCTCAGGCTTAATTCCCATATCTAAAATATATTTATATGCATTTACAGCATCTTCAAGGGCCGCAGGAAACGGATGAAACGGTGCTGTTGCATAGTCCGGAGAAAGAACAAGCGCTCCCTTAGACTTTTGACTATAGAAAACCGCAACATCCCTATATGCATTATGTAACTTATTGTAATATCCACCACCATGTAATTGAAGAATCATTCTAAGCTCAGGGTCAGAATCCTCACCTTCGGTTTCATCTGCATTTTCAGAACCTAAATCCTCAGCTTCATCTTCATCCTCTAACTTCCATCCCTTAGGACCAATCAAGTCAGCATTAAATTTCCCGATAGTAAGCTTATCCCAGTCATAATTATTTGGGCACTTCCACTCCTTTTCATACTCATTCAGAATCTCTCTCATCTGACCATACTTTGCAAATTTCCCAAGCAACGGCAAATTATAAGCCATCTTAACAGCATAATAAGCTGTAAGACCTCTAATACTAGGTGAATTATCATCTCTCATAAATCAAGTCCTTCCATAAATGAATCAAGATTTTCTACACATGAAATCTTCTCTTCAGCTCCCTTTTAACCTCTCTGTCCTTAAAAATCGCAACCACAAGCAAGAACACACCTGAAATTGCAGAACAAATAATAAGCAAAATTATACTCTTAATAAATCCTAAAGCAAAAAGCACCCAAAGAATAACAGAGCAAATAACCATGAGTACCAAAAGTAAAATATAACTAAACCAGTTTTCTCGATACAAAAGCATAAAAATGAAAACCAAAACATCACCCAGAATAATCATACCAGGCAGGCACCATTCAAGCGACCAATAAGGTTTTCCAATAACCACATTAATTATGACCATCAGCACCATCGACATAAAAATTTGAAAACCGATCTTAGCCGAATACCCCGAATCATGCTTAATCCAATGTCTTAAAAACAAGAAAATATAAGCAAGTCCCACTAAAGAAAGCAGGCACCATAAAAACTTCGGTGTAGTAAGCAAATTAACAATAACTGCAGCCACCTCTGTCAAAATGAAAATAAAAAGCAAAAGTCTCATAGCAAAATTAACTCTTTTTATTCCCTCTGTGACATCAGGATATGGGGCTTCATCGCCATAGGTTTCAATAACTCTTTCCTTCTCATCCTCACTGACATCTGCTAAGATGCTGTGACAGAGAGGGCAAATCTCTGTATCATCATAAATATAAATATTACAATTCTCGCATCTATTCATAATAAACTCCATTTGTCTCAACCGCTATCTCAACTCCATCTTGTTCAATCAATTTAAAGAATCTCTTTTGAATTGATGTATCTGTAAGACAGCTACTGAAATTAATATTCAAAATTCCATTATAAGAAAGCACAGCCCCCTTCATATTCTGCCCCTTAGACATAGACAAAATACAATAAAAATTCTCAACATATTTTTCATAAGGCTCTTTTAATTTAAAATTACCAATATTCGTAATTGTAGCCGTTGTAGCATGCGTAGACGCACCATAAACTCGTCTAAGTGCAAATTTCTTAACTGTAATTGGAATGATTCTTAGCAACATATTTTTTTCATTCGAAACATTATATGAAAGTATATCGTCCAAATTTTTCTTAGTAATCTTTTCCTCAAGGTTTTCCTTAACAATATTTAGAACTTCATCACATGTATATTCTCTATCATCAGGCTGAAAATCTGCTGACACCATTGCAAAGAAATTCTTAAGTGTATGTGAATCATAGTAAGGTCTCAAATTAACTGGAACACAACAACTAATCGGATACTTAGAAGCAGACGAATTCAAATACTCCTTGTAAACCGCATAGACAAACATACCAACGATATATTGATTAATTGTAAGTCCTCTCTTCTTAGAAGCAGCCCTAACTTCACTAAATTTCATAAAGCCATGCATAACTCCGAGTTTTCCATTTACAAACTTTTCACCCTCTAAGGTAACTGCCTTCGAAGACTTATATTTTTTATACTTTTTATTCTTCTTAAAATTCTTAACATAACTATCTTCAGAATCCAAAAAAATACCAGAAGAAATCTTATCTTTCTCATCCTTAAGATCCTCAGGATGCTTTAATCTAAGATATTGATACACAATTTCCTTCAAGAAAATCGAGCCGCCAAATCCATCTGTAAGTGCATGAAAAACTTCTAAGTTAATTCGACATTTATAGTATGTAACCCTAAACATATATTGATTATTTCTGGTTTTATTAATATATGCACCCGGAACCTGTGTCTCCTCCATCACACGAGGAAGTGGTTTATTATTCTCCTCAAAATAATACCAGAAAACACCTTCTCTTAGGCGCATGCCAAAAAGAGGAATTTGCTCCACAACCCTGTGAACTGCTTCCTCTAAAATCTCTTCATCGACTTCCTCATTCAAATTAACAGCAATACGATAAACATTAGACATTTCCTGCGTAGCAATAACAGGAAAAAGTGTAGCGGTATTATCTAACTTATCCCAAGAAAGTTTACCTCTTTTTCTAGGCTCCCTTTTTTTGCCGTCACTACCACTTTTTTTACTATCTTTTTTATCTTTATTATCCTGCTTAATCTCTTTTTCATCCCCTATTATATTTTCATTTATTACACTCGAACCCTTAATCTTTTCATTTTTCTTATTATTCTTATTAGCCTTCTTATCTTTCAAAAAACCTAAACCCTCTTTCCATAAAAGATTAAATAATAATAATTGAAAATCATTTTAAATAATATACCACACAGAGTTTTAATTCGCAACCGTACTCAAAAAATCATCCACAATATCCTTATCAGTCAAGGCGTACAGCATCCTACATCCAACCATCTCTTCAATCTCATTAAAATATAATCTATTATCTTCGCCCACAAGAAAATCGATTCCAATAAAGCCGTATTCATTAGGATTTAACTTGCTAATAAATCTATTTACATACTCTCTTTCCTGAGAATTCAATTCATATAAAGAAATCTTTCCACCCAAAGAATAATTAGATTTAAAGCTACCATCGCCCTGTCTAAGCACAGTCGCATATATTTCTCCATTAAGCACATAAACTCTTAAATCCCTGGACTGTGTCTCAATATACTCCTGAATTA
>JAILNN010000092.1 GCA_024691565.1 Lachnospiraceae bacterium
TCATCAGCAAATTGTTCCAAGCTATCCAAAATTAGATTTGCAGCAGAAATACCTACCGCACAATCCGAACTCACCGCAATCATACGGCACATCTTCTCAAGCTTTGAAATCACATCCTTCTCAGCATCCCCACGAAGAATGCTAAGAAGCATCCTATCAACCTCAACGAGCCCATCCCTACAAGGCACACATTTTCCACAAGACTGATTCATCGAAATCTGCAGAAGCGACCTATAAAGTGCAATCGGACACATTCCGGGTGGATAAGATTGCATTCTGGAACGAAATTTATGTAATGCAACATCAATTCGCTCATTCATATTTCCCCTTTGGGCAAGTTTTCTCACAGACAAAACCCCCTATCATTTATAATCAAATTCAAGTTTTTCGAACCAAGTCAAACATGAATTAATTATACCATGTAGGGGGTGATTTTCATAGGTTTTATTTTGTTGTACGTTATTGTCGTTATTGTCTCATATTATAAAGGTCCTATCCAATATTTACAAAGCCCTCATAGCGGATTCGTAAATCTGGAATTTTATGTAAGGTCGAATATGTATTCAAAAGACCATCTTCTGTTTCAATATTTTCATTTTCACCTGAAGCTGGTGGTGTAAAGATATTCAAATTAACAATTGAATTTTCTGCTGTCTGCTTTCCATAAAATGCAGGCATTACTTCAATTGAAGTTACCCCAGGTGCCTTATAGAACCACTGACCATTAATCTCAAGCATTGCATTTAAATCTTTATCTTCATCACTAAAATTCACTTCAAAGAAAACTGGATGCTTCTCAAGTTGAACCTGAAGTGCAACACCTTCTGCATCTTCAGCTCCTCCCCAACGAAGCTTCTTATCAATCTTTGAATCAGCTCCAACATTAATTTCTTCAGTTTCTTCAATAGAAGGCTTAAAGAAATCCATATCCATTATCTCGACATAATCCTTTAAAATAGGCTGTTCAACACCAATTGATGAATTATTAGGATCCTCAAGTTCAAGGCCAAGACGACCACGATCTCTAAACTGATACATTGTAAATGCAGCCAAGTTTCCATAATCACCTTCAGCAAGTCCCTTAGCTAAGCGAACAACAGACTCACCCTGCATTTCAGGTCCAGTAACATCTCCATCATTGTTAAACTCACACATAGCAAGAGGCTTAAGCTCACCATTATTAATCTCACGATATCTATCAGCCGTCTTGTTAATCAAATCTATCATAGAATCCACAGAAGGTTTAGATGAATATGTCGTAGAATCCTTTTCACAAACATCGAATGGCCATCCATAATGAAGTGAAAGATAGCAATCTGCAGACCACTCATCAGCCGCAAGATAAGCCGCCATAAAGTCATCTTCATTTTCAAGAGTTCCGTCTGGTTTCAAAAAACCAGTATCAAAAATCGTTGTGACATTTGGTGCATATTCCTTCAAAATTTTATGGAAACGCACGAAGAAATCTCCAATTTCTTTAAAGCTATAACGCTGATTATGAGTAAACCAATCTCCTGCACACTCATGATTAATTCTAAGCTTCATCCTACCAAAATATTTAAGTTCCTTGGCAATATTAATAAGCTTCTCATCATCACATTTGCAATCAATTGTAAGTGTCAAACTAACATCCTGTCCATGTCTTCTAACATCTCTCATCTGCTCAAAGACTGGTTCATTTGTTGGCACTCCAGTAGCCCCTGTATATGGAAAATAATCATCATATGGATAATCCCACTGAAAATGAATTTCCATATCTTTGCAAGCAACGCTAATTCTCTGAGGCCACTCCTTATCATAAGGATAATAAGTATACATAAGCCCAATATTTCGATGCTTTCTTCCTAGCTTTCTCAAAATATAATCCTGACTAACATACTCTCCTCTTTCGCTACCATCGCCCAAATCAAGCGCGCACTTAGCAGCCCCCAATTTAACCTTTGAAACCTTCTTAATGCTTTCCATCGTAAGCCCTCCAATAATCATTATTCTACCAAAACTCTACCTTTAGTTTTTTACCAGTTGCATTATAAATCCAATTATATAAGGATATCTATCCATTAACAAGATTTTTTTTATGCACTAGATAAAGGAGCTAATCCATAATCAAATAAAACAATATCAATTTTTATCACATTATAATCCTCATGTATTATAAAATATTTAACAACCTCATCTGTCTGAGAAATTGGCGAAAGAGCATATCCTGCAATTCTCAAAAAATCGATAGTTTCATCTAAATTTAACCTAAGCCCCACCGCCAGCGCAAGCATCTTTTCTTTAGACGGATTAACCTTCCCATTTAAAAGTTTTGAAAAATATTGCTTTGAAATATTCGCAGCAGCATATACCTCTGAATTCTTAAGTCCCTTTTTATTAATAAGCCTTTGCAAATGTTTTCCAAAAGACTCTGTATATATTTCTTTTAAAACATCATCTAAAGACTCCTCGCTAGCCTTTGGTTCACCTGGCATTTGTTGTGAATTTAAACTTTTCACAGATTCTGGAATTTCTTGTGATTCCAAACTTTTCGCAAAATCTAGAATTTGGTTTGATTCCATACTATTCACAGATTCTGACATTTGGTTTAATTCCAAACTTTTCGCAGATTCTGACATTGGGTTTAATTCCAAACTTTTCGCAGATTCAAAATCACTTCGTAGTTCCTCTATTATATTATGTCTACGACTCGACATCCTATGAAATACAGATTTACCTTTTGAAGGTGCACTACCACAAATGTTTAAACCCCTCGATACATCGCCATGATCTATATTATCATCGGCTCGATCTATATCATCCAATTCCCGATTTATGACTTCATTGCCTCGATTTATTTTATCTTCGTCTTGAGCTATGTCATCATACTCTAGAACCATAGCATTTATAACATAGGCATCATCAATAAAACATGTAACTTCGTCAACAATTGAACCCGAAATACTGACAGAATCATCTTCAAAAACTACAAGTTCAATTTCAATTTCATTTTCTTCAAGAAACTCTGTAAAAACATCAACAGCTATCTGAATTCCAATTTCTTTTGGAAAACCATAGTTACCAGTTGATAAAAGCGGAAAGGCAATTGTATCACAATGATTTTCAATTGCGATATTT
>JAILNN010000164.1 GCA_024691565.1 Lachnospiraceae bacterium
TTAAGTAGAGGATTATTGGTTAATGTGAATCAATTGTCTAATATGCAAAATATAGATGTCAAGCTATTAGGTAATTATATTTAAAAGTAACAAAAGATTTATTACTATTGTAATCTAATAGCTTGACATCTATATTTTGCATATTAGACAATTGATTCACATTAACCAATAATCCTCTACTTAAACATAAAATCCACTCCTCTAACTTATTATCCTTCAAAATAAGAAGGTCTGTTATATATGATTTTTGCTTAATCATTTTTTCTATTAAATTTTTATATATATTATTATCAGCCATCTATACATACCTCCTGCATTTATACTCAATGAACAAACATTTCTACAATATACTTACAACAGCTTTAAACAGCTCATCGTCTTTACGAATGTAACCCTCCAATATCACTTCACTTATATTGCCTGATGCTTTACTTTCCTTTGTTTTAACAGCAATACTCGAGTCATACTCATCTCCAACACTAATACTAGTTTTGGAATACTTTCTATTAGGATTCTTAAAGTTATATACTTGAATACAATACTCAAAATATTGTTTTAAAAATTCACTTGTAGTTAAATCACACTCACCTCTCAACTTATCTATAACAAATTGTGAAAGTTGTTTTATATTATTTTCATCAGCACCACAATAAATAAGTGCTCTAGAATCATCTGTTTTAACCAATTCATACAGAAAATTTTTAACCCTTTCATCGTCCAAATCATTATATTTGTCCATAATATTGGCAATATCAGAAAGCGGCTTGTATTTATCTTCTAATGCCTTCTTTTCTTGTTCTATATTTTTAAATTTATCATTTTCCTTGTTTAAATCTTCTTTTAATTGATTAATCTTACTATCAGAATCACTATTATTTTGTTCAATTATGTTTTTTAAGCTAGTAATTTCATTGTCTTTATTTCCCATCTCACCATTGATTCTTTCAATCTCATCCTTCTTTTCTTTTATTGTATTTTCAAGACCTTGAATCTTTTCTTTTAGTTCCCCTATTTCTTTACTACCTTGCTCTCTTTTAAATTCATCTATTTTTTTATTTGCAACGGATTCTGCAATTTCACAAATCTTTTTCTTAAGTTCCAATGAATCAGTATAATTTGAGAACAATTCATTTAATGATAAATTATAATCCATTTTATAAACCTCCTAAAAAATTAAACTTTAACTATAAAAGTGAATCTTGAAGTTTCCTATAATCACTATTCTTCAAATCCTCATTATCTAGAATTCTATTAAAGAAATTCTCAATAATATTGTGAATTTTAGTATCGTCAATTCTATTAAAATACTTTTCAAATCCTTTACCTTTTTGAGAATAAAACCTTAAAGCAAAGATTCTACAAATATTTTTCATAGAAAAAATTCTGATTGCCTTTTTTAAACCATCAAATAGTTCTTCAATATTATCAACTACCGGTTTATAACCCATTCCAAATACTAATATTTCATCATATAATTCTAGTCCCATTCGCATTTCTTTATCTGTAGGCATTGTACCTATATTCTCTAACAGTCTTTCAAGAACCTTTCCACCAGTCTTATCTTCGTTAATATATGTCATATAGTGCTTTACCTCTTGGTACGAAGGTTTACTCTTGAAATATTGTAAACCAGGAATTATTCCAGTTTTGTATCCTTCAGCATAGTATTTATAAACATTAGGTTGTAATCTTTCTATTCCAATAATTGCTTGATTCGTATCAATTGTATTATTATCATCTTCAGAATTATCACCAGTAGTCTGTTTAATTTGAACCTGAATTGCCTTACTAAATCCCTCCGAGAACACAATTGCTCTACCCACTTCCAACTTAGATAAGAATTCTCGTTGTTCTTCAGTTAGAACAATATTATTTCCTATCGCATTCTTATCATCTTCTGCAAAGAGCCTGTGAACGATTTTAGTATTCGTATTTTTAAGAATCTCTGGTGTAAGCTTATTCGGGATTTGATCAACAATAATTAAAGATTCTCCATATTTTCTAATCTCAGCTAACATATCAGTAAAAGTCTCAACACCCTGCTTTTTATTAAGGTTTTCACCAGGAATAAACTTACTTAAAAGTCTATGTGCTTCTTCAACTAGTGTAATATGTTTAATTCTTCCCTCTTTATAATATTTTGCTTTTATTGCCTCAATTAGGTTAGTTAATATAAATCCCATAATTAATGACTTTTCAGATGTACTACGTACCTCCTCAAGTTCCAATACAACCTTCTTATCTAACAGGCTTTCAAAGTCAATAGAATGCTTAACATTTAACATATCACCTTTGACACCTAACACTAAACTCTGGAGCCTTGCCTTAATTGAACCAATATATTCATCTCTTAACCTTTCAGTAAAGCCTTGCTTCTCTACCATTGGAATTATTTTATCAATCAAATCACTTAATACTGGAAAAGCATCAACACCTGGTGCAAACGGATCATCAAATTTAGTATTAATATTCTTAGAAATATCCCAACCATAATCCTCATAACAACTGTAAATTGAACTTTCTATTAATTGAGGTATAGCCGCTTCCATATCAAACGCAGCTTCAATACTTGCCTGCAGCATATCTACACGTGATGTAATTTTTTCATGTCTAAAAAACTCAAAAGGATTAATTCTAAATGGAGTTCCTTGACTATCTCCTAAAGTAAACACAAGCAAATCGTCATATTTATCAATCATAGCCCTATATTCTGTTTTAGCAGGCTCAATAACTAAAAATGGCATATCTGCATCACTTAAAATTTTCTGACAAGTAGTTGTCTTACCGCTACCAGTAACACCTGTCACAAAAATATGTTTATCAAAATCTCTACTATCCAGAAATACTGGATTGTTCTCTAATACATTTCCACTTTGAACAATGCTTCCAAGCTCAGTTCTATATTCTTCCTCTACTCCCTTATAATTTAAACCAAACTCCACTTCTTCTTTTAAAGATAAACCAACAACTTCCTTTTGAGGCAATCCAGCAATCAAAGCAAGTTCATTTGTTGTTATCCAATTTCCTAATGTAAACGACTTAGTTGAGTCAACATATTGAGATAGAGCAGCTCTAGCTATTTTTTCTCTTTCAGGTATATTAGTTTTAAACTTTCCAACTGCTAACTGAAAGTTTTCCATATAACTTTTCAAATTAGTATTAGTGGTTACATCAATTGCTTTTAAAGGAACTTTATTACCAGTTTCACCGCTATATAAAGAAATTGCTGTATTCTCAAGACGTTTTGTTACTGTTTTTTGATTAGAGAAAATATATGTACTTGTTACAAAAACACCCTTTCCACAACCGTAATCTAACCTAGGCAATATAACCTCATCAAAATACTTAATCCAATCCTGTGATTTTTTATCTGAGTACTCCTGAGATGTTGAACGTGATTCTTGAGTTCCGCTAGCTTTCTGTTCCGTTCCACTCTCACCAATTGTACTGGATACATTAGTACCAGATGATTCAGTTCCACTTTTCTGTGTTGATAAACTACTACTAGTTCCATTAGTTGTCGACTCACTAGTGTTTGTTCCATTCGTAGCACTATTATTACTGCCAGAAGAATCATATCTGTCTCCTTTTGAAGTACTTGTTCCTTTTTGTGTCGAAGACGATTTACCTGAACCCGTTGTCTCAGTATAATTTGTACCTTCGGTTTCGCTGGTACTTTCTCCTTTAGATACACTATGGTTCTCTCCGGATGTTTTTGAAGTACTCTTTGTTATTCCACTAGATGTATTTTTATTAGTGCCTTTAGATAACTGAATATTGATTTTCGAATTTGGTACAATATTATCATATCCTTCGAAAATATCCCTTTCAATTTCTTTCACAGCATCATAATTTACAGCGGAAGCAATGATCATAAAGCCAAATTGTTCTCCTAACATAACATCGGCTAATCTTTCAACCCCCTGAAATTTTTCATCTTCCTTGGTTGCTCCTGGAACGCCTTCTAAAAGGCTTCCATATTTCATTTCTTTAATTAATTTCGTTATATTCTTCTTATCCTTAGCATTCACCTTCTTAATTTTACTTCCTCTAAAGTTTCCTTTAATCGAAGGTTCCATAATTTTTTCACCAATTTCATCTATATCTAGCTCTAAAGGTTTATCATATGAATAATTTCTTGCCACACCATAATAAAAATGCACACCATATTCATCACCGATTAACAGGTATATAAAATTAACTCCATCCATTTTCATTGAACTAAGAACATTCTCTAGGGCTTCTTTTCTTGGCGCTTTATCATCAAACGTAACCTCTTCCACATGATAAAGTGCAATATCCTGCAATTCAATTGAATTGCACTTATCATAATTTACTTTCTGTTCACCTAAATAATAATTATTCTTATCTGCAAGAAAATTAATAACATAATTATCATTTTCACGTTCAATTTCTTTATTATCATTTTTTTTACCCATATAAAAACTTCTCCTCTCTTAATCAAATAAACAAATTATTCAAATGTTACCTTTGTTATAGTATCCTCAATTATACTTTTTTCAGTCACTCCTATAGCATATTCAATAGTCGACGGTGAAGTAGGTTTCACATAAACATATGCGTTCTTGTCAGTTTTATCTATATGACATCTTTTTCTATATACCCCATTTTCTGTGTCTGCAACTTCTTCACTTGTAGCTTCAGGAAGTGTTGTGTAGAGAATTTCAAAATCTTCTCTACCAGCTGAAATAAACTTATACCACTTACCATATTTAACATTTCTATCAAGAATGGTTCTGAATTTCTTTCTTCTGCTAATACCTAAGTAATAATTAAAATTAATCTCTTCCTTTAAATCAATTTCAATATCTCTAGAGATAGTTAAAATTGATCCACCTGGTCTTCCTTCAATCAATCCATACGCTACCCCTGTTTTGCCATTAGGTTTACAATCTCCATATCCTAGTACTGTGCTAGTATTATCTTTAGCTGCTTTTTTATCGTCCCCTAATGGAGGATATAAAACTATAAACTTATTATCTTTTGTTCTACTTATACCTTTCGAATTATTCTCTATCTCGCTTTCCCATTCATCAATTCTTTTATTAAATATTCTTTGTAGAATAACTGATTTACTTGCATTACCAGCCAAAAATATATTGATTCTCTCTATGCTTTTAGTTTTTTGCAAAAATTCATTATTTGACAATACATTTTTTAAAGCATGGTAAAACTGTGTAACACCCTTATCAATTCGATCTTCAAGTATTTTCTCAAGTTTTCCATAATCCACTTTAAAAGAAATATTAGAAACTAAAGATCCATCATTCTTAAAGAAACTAATTTTTATTTCTTTCAAATTATTTTTTGATGATTTTTTATCATCATCTTCGTTGTTTGAACCATTCTTCTGTGACTTTTTAATATCCTCAGAATCATTTTCAGCTCTTTCCCAAAATGGTCTTAGGGCCTCTGTAAGTTTATACATATTAAATTTTGCTTCTTGAGAACCATCGACAAAATACTTAATTCCTTCTGGAATATTCTCTATTTCATTTGGTATATCAAAATGTATATCGTATTTTCTGCATACCTCCATATTATCAATAAACACTTGCCAAGCAATTAAATCTAGTAGGTTTTCTCCACCGAGATATTTATCTCCTTGCGCACCAAAATGCTCTATACTATAATCGCAATAATCATCATCTAAACCTTCCCAAATACCAAAATCAAAATCTGTAGTGCCTCCCCCAAAATCAAATACTGCATATGCAACTTTTTCACCTGGTTTCGGATTAAATCCATATTCCTCCAGTGCGCAAATAGCATAAGCTTCAGGCTCACTTACACCTTGCTCAACTTTAAACTTGCTCATAATATCCTTATTATTGATAACTGTATTAGGCAACGATTTTTTAATACCTTTAGTAAAACTATTAAGTATCTTTTCTCTAATGTTTTTTTCATAAGTAACTGGGAAACTTAGTAAATAATTCAAATAAATACCATTTGTCATATTATTAATATGCAATCCAACATAATAAGCATAAATCTCAATAGGATCCATATCCGTATCTTTTAAATTCAAATATTTATCTAATGTAATTACTTCCCCATTCATATCCCTAACATTAATCTTTTTTGATTTACTACTTCCAGCCCACTGTTTTAAATCTTTAAAAAACGAATAATACTCTTCACTTTTTATATTATTATCATGCATTCTCTCATAAGCTTCATACGATACCGTCAAATCCTCAAATGATGTATTTGGTCTACCACCAGAACTGCAATAATCTTCTTTAAATTTATTTATATTATAAAACTGCAGAACCGTAGGATTTTCAAAGTCATTTTGAGACACTTTCTCTTTAAGTCTTCCACAACCTATTCTCATAGTCTGAATTCTATTATTCTTATCCTGATAGGATACAACTGTACTTTTTGTTCCAAAATCAATACCTACAACCGCATCTTCACGTATATCAGCTATTGGATTCCTTGCAACAATTCCGTTTTTTAAGCCTATGGTTTTTACATAACCATTAAAATTCCACAAATCCCAATGTCCCAGATTAATATCCTGTAATCTCATCTTATCATATTTACCTAGACCAGCACGATTATAATCACAGTTTAATAATGGTTCTAATACTTCATCTACTTCATCAACCTCGTATTCAGACAAGTCAATATCATCATATGAATTATCATCTATTGTATAACTAATACCGCAAAAGCCATATTTTTTCTTAGTATTATAAAAACCATTAATAATGTACTCTTCACCAGATTGGGTTAAAGTAATTTGTTCTTTAGAATACTTT
>JAILNN010000172.1 GCA_024691565.1 Lachnospiraceae bacterium
CCAAACATAGTAATCTTCATCAATTTTTCCTTCTTTTATCGCTGTATTATAATCAAATATTTTATAATTACCATGTTGTTTAAAAAACCAATCTCTCTTACCAAATGAAACATCGGAGCCTAAAATAAACTCTTGATTATAGCCATTTTCATCAAGAATATCTCCAATTGCCTTTGCTCCTCCACAAACATTGTCACTAGCATATGTTTCTTCATCGCCGGTTAAATCTTCAAGATTCTGCTTTAATGGTACACCACAACTTTGAGCTACTATTCCAGCAATAGTCCAATCTGTATTCTTAGCACAATAAGCTCCTCCAAACTTAGTTGTTTCAGAAAAATTAATGTTATTATTTGCTAATTCCGTTAATTCAGGAATATAGTTATCTTTTGAAATACCCCCACTTTCCTCATCAGCAAATGTCGATTCCATTGACTCTAAATAAATATAAATTAAATTCCTTTTTTTCTCAGGGAAAGTAATCTTAACTTCATCTGGATCAACATACTCTTCTTCAAATAATGTACTGAAATGAGTTTGGTTGTAAACATAAACTCCTACATCTAATTCATCATAATAATTATGTACTTCACATCCAAATACAATTAATCCAATAGTTAAAATTCCAATAAAAACAATCCTATTATTCTTTAAATATTTATTTGAATGTATCAACACACCTACAATTATCGCTCCAACTATGGCAATGATAAATACCATCAAACCATATTGAAAGAATCCCTTAATCATCCCCTGTCCAGTACCATCAGCATGATAGAGATAAAACATAATTTCTTCAAAGCCAATATCTTTAAATCTAATCGTCACATATTTTCTCAAAACAATTAGAAAAACATCTACAACAAAAAAAATAATTCCTAAAACATATATAAGGTAATGCCTTTTTTTTAATTCTAATACGTTACACTTTAAATATCTATCTTTTATAGAATCAATTAATTTCCTTGTTTTCTCATTTTTCTTATATAAGATTTTTACAATGATTGATATTACTAATAATAACAAAATTATCATTAATAATTCAATTACTCTAAAAACCTTAACATTAACAATCATTTTACTTTTTAATTCTTTTACAAATTGATTGTTTAAAACTAAATAGTTATTGCGTTCGCAGTTATTTAGAACTAAGCTTTTATCAGTACTAGTTATCTCTACATTATCAGAGTATTCTATATATTGTTCTAACTGATTACCCTTAACAATAACTGTAGGAATACCATTATATGTTAATTCTATTTTTTTAATCCCTGTATCTATCTCGTCTAAATTTCCAACATAGTATTTTAATCTTTTAACCGAATTAAAAAGAGATAGATTAAAAGAGAATATCTGTCTGTTTTTTTCCTTTTTAGCACTTAGAAGTTTAGGAGTAACTGCTGTTTCAGCTCTATCACTTTCATCATCAAACCCACTTCCAATATCATAATATAACCAGGAATAGGCATTTACTTCTTCCTTAAGTTCAAAAACCAAATCTATTTTTCCAAATTGAACTGGCATTAGAATTCCAATAACAATTACTGTTATTATAAATAGAATACTAATTATAACATTTTTACTCTTCATATTTATTCCCCTTGATTTTATACCACCCAAAAACAATGCTATCATTCATAATCAATATCTTCGTATTATACCACTTTTTATCAAGACTATTCAATAATAATTATAATCATCCCTGTGTAAAAAAATGGTTATCGAACAAATAATATATTCGATAACCACTCTATTACTATCATCCACTCCCCTACTTCGCCACCAATATAGCCGAACTTCTCTCCCTTAAGAAAAGCTTCTCTCCCTTAAACTCCTTCTCCTTACCTGGTTTATGCGCCTCTCCACTAAACGAATCCGCTACCAAGTACCACTTTTTCCCTGCTGGAATGATTGGAAGTTCCATCTCGTGCGCCTCCCAGTGGGCATTTAACCCAACATAAATAAAGGCATCCTTCTTAGTCTTGAATTTCTCATGCTCTTCAACAAACATATATCCAATGGTATGATATGGTGTATTGCTATCATACTGCCAAGGAACCTCTGTGTGAAATGATAGTTCTGGATAGTCTGTCGCATTCCTATCCATATCGAAATGCTTATTCTTTAGCACTGGATGCGCCTTCCTAAAGGCAATCAGATCCGACACAAAATTAAATATATCCTTATTTTTTTCTAAATTGTCCCAATTTAACCAGGAAATCTCATCATCATGACAATATGCATTATTATTTCCAAACTGCGTATTTCCAAATTCATCACCAGATAAAATCATTGGAACCCCGCGGCTTGTCAAAAGAATTGTCATCGCATTTTTAACCTGGCGAGTTCGAAGTGCATTAATCTCAGCATCGCTCGTTTCACCCTCGACGCCACAATTCCAACTACAATTATCATTGGTGCCATCTCTACCTTCTTCACCATTTTGTTCATTATGTTTTTCATTATATGAAACCAAATCCATCATAGTAAAGCCATCGTGACATGTAATAAAGTTAATTGAACTTTGAGCGCCTCTATCGCTATATAAATCCTGCGAACCACATATCCTGTAGAATAGTTCTGGTGCTGCATAGCAATCCCCTTTAATGAAGTTTCTGACGCAGTCCCTGTATCTTCCGTTCCATTCAGCCCATCTATGCCATGAAGGAAAGCTTCCAACCTGATATAGTCCACCCGCATCCCAGGCTTCTGCAATAAGCTTGGTTTTTCCCAAAATCGGGTCATGCGCAAGTCCCTGAAGTAATGGCGGAGTAAGCATTGGTGCGCCTGTTTCGTCCCTTGTTAAAATCGACGCCAAATCAAATCTAAATCCATCAATATGATACGCAGAAACCCAATATCTTAGGCAATCGCGAATCATATTTCTAACAACTGCATTATTACAATTAAGTGTGTTTCCACAACCGCTGAAATTATAGTAATTTCCGTCTTTATCCAAAAGATAATATGTCCTATTATCAATTCCTCGATATGAAATAAATGGTCCCTTTTCATTTCCCTCAGCTGTATGATTAAAGACTACATCAAGAATTACTTCAATTCCATTTTTATGCAACTTCTTTATCATATTTTTAAGCTCATCTGCTTCCATTCCATACCTTGAAGATACGGCATATCCTGACTTAGGCGCAAAAAAGCAAAGAGTCGAATATCCCCAGTAATTATATAAAACCTTACCATCAATTTCTCTTGAGTTCTCAAATTCATCAAACTCAAAGATTGGCATTAATTCAATACAATTGACACCTAGTTCCTTTAAATATGGAATTTTCTCAACGATACCTGAAAAAGTTCCTTTGTAGCGTACATTGCTACTTTCATCCCTTGTAAACGACCTAACATGCATCTCATAAATACATAAATCATTTTGCTCATGAAGAGGGAATGTATCTCCCTCCCAGTCGTAGTCTTCACGAATAATCTGACCTCTATGGACAAACTCTTTAGATAAATCCCTCTCTCTTCCCCAAACCGTTCTACCTCCAACTGCCTTTGCATAAGGATCTAGCACAATCTTAGATTTATCAAACCATAGACCATTTTTAGGGTCATATTCACCGTCAAATCTATATCCATATTCTGTTGTTTCAACATCAATTCCGTATACAAGCATTGTATATACATTACCAATCTTAAATGAATCTAAAAAAGGTATTTCAACAAGGGGTTTATTTTGACCATGCTTAAAAAGGACGAGTGTACATCCAGTCGCCTCTTTCGAATAGACACTAAAATTTACTCCCCCGTCCGTAATTGTTGCACCAAATGGGAAAACTCTTCCCACACGATATTCAAAATCCTTAATTTTATTAGTTGGAAATGAATCAATTAACTCCATAGGCTTTTATTCCTTTCACGCGCAAAATACTACTAATATTTTACCATTTTAAGCCCATGTGTCAACGAGAATTATGCTGCAATCTGCTTATAACGCTCTCCTCCAAGGACCTCCATCATAAGCTCGTATGGAGTCATGTTTTCTCCTAATACCATCGAGAAAAGCCTTGGTGTTACTCCTGAAACAAGCACTACTCCTCTTTCATCCATTGTAACTTCCTGATGGAGGTGTCTGCTTGCCACATTCCAGAAAACTATTTCTGGTAACTTATAGCCATTTTCCTCAAACACCCTTTTAGCGTGCTCAAAGTTTGTTTCTGAGGAATTATTTACACAACAATTAAACTCCATATCAGAGATAATGACGAGTTTTGAAGGAAGTTCATCCTGAGGAACATTATTTTTAATTGCAAACTCAAGAATTGTATGGAAAACTGCCGCTAAATTTGTATCAGCAATATCATCAAAAGTGCTTATATACTGAACTTTTTCGACAAAGTTCTCCCCTTTAATCTTAATAAGCTCTGGTTTATTTGAGAACTCGATAAAATGTCCACTAAAAGCTCCTTTATTATGCTCAGCACAATATAATCCAAGTGAAATAGCAACAGAAATAGGCATGGGATTACCATACATATACATAGAACCAGAACCATCTACTACTGCAAGGACATTTTCGTCAGTACCAAAATCAGGGAGTGACTCCCAGGTTGCATTTAAGACCTGCGCTTCTTCAGGACTAATATAACAATCATTATCATTTACATGATAGTATCTTCCTTTTATATGATTTTTTAAAAGTATCTCTACAACTTGGTATGGCATAATATTGCTAGCATTAAGCTTTACTTTTCCATTTTGAACATCATTAATAAAGCCTAAGTATCTTTCGTTATCATTTCTAATAAATGCCTTACGATACTTAAACATTGCACCTGAAGCCTGCTTTGAATAATCAAAGCTATAGTCGCGCTCTCTAAGGTTATTTTCAATTATAGCAATCTTCTTTCTTAAAGCAGAAAGAGCCCTTCTATATTCTGAGAAAGACATACCAAATGCCCTGGCTAATTTCTTAGCATTTTTTACAGTCTTTGGACATGAAGCATTAATTGAAGGAAGCCACTTTCCAAGAAGAGAAACTTCTCCCCCGCTTTCTAAGGCCTTAATATCCATATCAAACTGCTTCTTTAAGTACATAAGAACGTCCTTTTCGCAGTATGTTCCTAAAAGTGACAATACATCATCAAATCTGCCATATTCAGCAATATATTCAATATTTTTAGAAACAGACTCTGGATGATTAAATCCTAGCCATCTTAAAATTGCGCGAAATACTCTTCTTTCGCCGAGTCCGCCCCTGATATCTCTTGCATAGAATAAAATCTTCATTGCAAGATCCTTGTCCTCACTAAAAGCGCGGATAAAACGGTCAATAATCTCATTTTTAGAGAGTCTTCTGATTGCTCCAATGGTTGCGAAGAGATCAAGACAGTCTGAACCCGTAGAACCATATGCTTTTGCACCATTTTCAGTTGTAGTCAAATTCATTTCATTCATCAATGATTCTAACATAATAATCCCTCCTTGCATTCAATACCGCTCCAAACGTCAATCCCAGTGTTCACTCCATCAAAGGGCCAGGAATCTTTTAAACCATATACAATACATACCCCACCTAAAAACTTAGGTGGGGCAAGTAATCTTGACCTCGATTGGTCGCATTGCTCAATCCGAGTTCCAAGGCACGGCAGGGCGTCCCCTGAATAATTTTATAAAACACAACACTACGTTTTAATGTGTCGTGAGTAAAAAATGTTTGGATTTGTTTCTTACTTCTTCTGCTCCAAACTAGCTAATCCGAATAAATGTATTTGCTGTTTGTGCCTTATCAAGATGAGACCATTCTACACTCACTTCTAAAAATTATCACGGAAAAAAAGTTGCGAACTCTCAAAGTTCACAACTTTTTTTGTTTTTTTAACTTCTCTTTAATTAAATCTACAAAGTTTGAAGGCTCGATAACCCTTATTCTAGGCCCAAATGAAAGTATTCTAATAACAATTTCTTTCTCATCACTTTTTTCATAATGTATCGTTACTATATATTCATCATCACTAATTCTTTCAGCTTCCTTTTCAAAATGTGCAAAATGAAGAAGCACTCTCTCTAAAGCCTTATTCCTATCAAAAACTCGAAAAACAACCTTCGAATCAAGTTGCACTAAATTATCATGAATGGTAGCCATAGCTCCAACTGCCTCTTCATTAACCCTTTCACATCTTCTTATCCTTCCTAGATTATAAAATGCCTTAAATCCATTATCATACGCAATTACTCTAAACTTATCATCCTTTTCAGAGTACTCAAGCCACTCAGGCCGAATTACCTTACTAACCTCTGCACCAAAACGATTCTCCATATTAATTCTAACAGAATATCCATTCTTAATGGCATCCAAGATAACCTTAAAATTCAGCCTATATCTTTCATCAAGGTAATCATCTCCATCCGCATATTTATCATAAACAATATAATCCTCATTTGTAAACATTGGCTCTATATCCTGAAAATCGGCCATATATCCGTTAAATTCATCCTCATCTAAAAATAATCTTACCCTCGAATCAAGTAAAACCGCTTTAATCCACCTCTTTTGAATAGTTGTAAGCGGCATTGTAGGCTTGTTTTGAATATTAGTAGTCCCATCAGCCTTAATAACCTTCCATTGTCCTTCTTCTATTTTAGGCTCGATAACAAAGATACTTTCTCCAAAAGCATGTTTAGAAACAATTCTACGTATTTCTCCTCTTTCAAGGGGATGGTCAATAGCTGTACTAATAATATCGGCAACAGCGTTATAATAAGCGCTATATAACTCACTAAATATCATCTTCTGTCACCTCCCCTTCTTCGATTTCATCAGAAATTCCATATAATTCATACATCTCATCGATATCATTTTTAAACCGCTCTTCAATTTCTTCATTTGAAAAGTGAATATCACTAATCCTACATATAAAGGTTCTAATCCATGGAACTAACTCGAGCGAATCATAAACCACCGCTCTAAACCTGCTTGTATTATTATCTAAATGTTCAACCGTACCACATCTTTTTTCTCTCTCAAGCCTATCACGAATATATTTCTCATCATCACCATAGGTAACAGTAAACTCAACCGTTTCTAACTCAACATTAGTCCTATTATGTGTGCTAACGCCCCATAAATGTGGTAATCTTTCTAAAAATAAATTTCTAAAATCATCAAAATTTTCACTCACATCTTTTAATTCTACTTTTTCAATGCTATCAAGCCTATATGAATAAAACATGTCGTTTTCTCCGTTATAAGCTATTAAATGTTCTCGTCCACTTTGAACACTAATCATAACCATAACTGGTGTAACGATGCATAACCTATTTTCAGCATTGCCCTCTGAATCCAAATTTACATTACGTTTAACAAATTCTAGATTAATCTCTCTTTTCTCATGAATTGCATCAAAAAGAGAGCACATAATTTCGCTATCAAGTGCTCCCGTAATATAGTGATGCTTAAACCTAAACATCCCTTCATCTTTATTCATCTTATCCAAAATAAAAGAGCCAACAACACCACAAGGAAGGACCTCCGAAAAGAAGTCAAGCGCATCCTCATTAAAATCATCCATTTCTGGCGCCCTTTTATAAAAAGCTACCTTTCCCCTTTTCTCGCTTAAAACAATTCCTTCTTTAACATATTCATTAAGCTTTTTACGAATAGTTGACTCGTCAAAGGTGGTTTGTTCCTCAAAATCCGCAAGATAAGCACAAACCAAATCTTCTATATCTCTAAGACTTAAGCTATCTTCATTTTCTGCAAAAATATCCATCAAAATAAAATGGAGGGTTATACTTCCATCTGTAAAACTTTTAGCCTTCCAAGCCTTATAAAGAGGGTTATGGTGCGACACACGGCTATCAATTGAAATAAAAACATTCTTACCTTCAGAAGTCTGCTTAAAACTCATATAATCTCCGAGAAGGCTCTCAACCCTTCTCTTTTCGTCATCATAAGAACGCTTACTCTTTAATGTAAATTCATCTCTCGTCTTAAAGCCATATACATAAAACTCACGCATATATTCTCTTATACGATTAAACTTTTTTATAAATTCACTATAAGCCATATTATCCATCCCTTCAAACAAACGACGTACATATGGCTTATTTTAGTTTATTTATTCTAGCTCGTCAATATTTATTGAGGCTCTCCAACAGTTATTGAGGCTCATCTACAAGAACTTCCTGTCTCTTAATCTTCCTTGTTGAATTTTTGATAAATGGATTCTTTCTAACAACAATGCTAACAATCTTCTTGTATGAAGGCTGCGTAGAATCATATTCATCAATTATCTTTTGAAGTTCAGTTGCAATATCCTCCTCAGATAATCCCTTCACCTGGGCATAATCTCTATCAGGGAAGATATGCGCTACAAGGCCGTTATTTTCGCCTGTAATGATAATTTCACCAACAAGTGGAGTAAGTCCTAGCTTATTTTCAATCTCCTCAGGAGAGACGTTCTCGCCGTTAGAAAGGATAATCAGGTTCTTAACTCTTCCGTTAATGAAAAGGAAACCGTCTTCATCCATATATCCCTTATCTCCAGTATGTAACCATCCATCCTTAAGAGTTTCACTTGTTTCCTCAGGCATATTGTAATACCCCTGCATAACACTGGTTCCGCGAACTAAAATTTCACCATTTTCAAATTTAATCTCAGCATTTGAAACTGGCTTACCAATTGAGCCCGCCTTATGTGCCTCTGGCATATTTGCTGAAATAACCGGTGAACACTCGCTCATACCATATCCTTCATAAATATCAATTCCATATTCCTTAAACTTCTCAATATAAAATGGATCTAGATGTGCACCGCCTGTAAAAATTGTATCAAGATTTTCTCCAAAAATCTTAACCTTAACCATAGCCTTAGGTACACTCTCGTCAATAGCTCTTATCTGTTTATAAATCGTTTCAATCATCAAAGGAACCATAAGCATAATCTGAGGCTTATAAATTCCCATATTTCTTGTCATATGCATAAGTGAATCGTTAATACAAATGCTAGCACCCTTTGAAAGGCCATTAAACCAATCCATAACAAGACTAAAGGCATGATGAATTGGAAGCACACTCATCATAATCAAACCAGGTTCTCTTCCATATGCGACCGCCTCAACGTTTGTAGCAAAGTTCTCCTGAGAAAGCATAACACCCTTACTCTTACCAGTTGTTCCAGATGTAAACATAATTGTAGCTAACTTTTCAGCCGTAGGAGCGCTGTCATCCTCTGAATCAACTCCACTCTTCTTTAATTCAGAATACATCTCGATTTTTTCGTTAAATCCATCTACTCCATCTAATTCCTTTGAAATAGCATCCAAGGCTTTATCATCCTTATCACTAAGAATCCAAATCTTTTTAATCTTCGGACAGTTCTCTAAAATATCCTTAATAGCACCCTTCTTCTTAAGGCTCACAAACAAACCTTCAGAATCAGAGCGATTAATAAGATCAACTAAATCCTCCGTAGGAAGCCCAAAATCCAATGGAACAGAAACATTTGAACCTGTGATAACTCCAATAAAACACTCAATCCAAAAAACTGAGCTTTCACCTACAAATGCAATATGCTTATTTGTAAAGCCTTCTGCCTTAAGTCCCTTTCTAATAAGGACCACGTTTTCACCAAGTTCCTTATAGCTTCTTTCCTTAATATCCTTCTTTTCAAGCCATTTAACAGCCTTAATATCAGCAAACTTACTAGCACTTTCTTCAATCAATTCTCGAATTAACATATTCTTTCTCCATTTCTAATGAAATTATAATTATGAAAGCTTCTCAAGTAACTCAAGTGCATCTCCGATTGTATAAACTCCTTCAGCATTTTCCTCTTCAAGCTCAACATCGAAGGTATCCTCTAATTCTCCAAGAAAAGACATAAAATCAAGTGATGTAAAACCTAAATCCTCACGAAACTTCATATCATTTGTAATATCCTCAGCATTAACATTTGCGTACTGTGCAACAATAGTTTTAAATTCCATTTCCTTTGACATATTTCTACCTCTTTCGTTTTTATTTTTTTTAACGTTATTCTTACTTCTACTACCCTAAACCTATTATACTCTTTATACTCTTTATACTCTTTATACTCTTTATACGCTTTAAACCCTTTAAATCTCAAAAAAATCTACTTAAACTTCTTCCATAATCTCGCCAAGACTCATATCCGGCTCAGCAATACCCTTAAACAAAATTCTCATCATATAGTAATAAAGCAGTTCCATATCATGCTCCTCAAGATGAGCCGTTTGGTAATGATATGAGAAGTTCATTCCACCATCAGGTGTATGTGAAACTGTAAGATACATCTTCTTTGTAGCCGCTCCATTAGCAAACCACTTTGCATGAACATTGATTCCCTTTAAATGAGGACTACTAATCTTAACAGGAAGTGGCTGATATGTTAGATAGCAACTCTCATACGCTGTATGTTCCGGCGTCTTATACCTCTTTCTCATCTCATCTACAATAAGCGCTGGATCATAGTTGCTATGCATATAAATTCTATTTTGGACATTCTGAATTTCATAAGCCGCATCCAAAAAGTCTGTATCTGCTGAAATCACTGTTCTACAAGGGAACATAATGGTTCTGCTTCCACCAGATGTCCACTCATCATGTGTAGAACGTCTTGATATAAAATTCTGAATCGTGATATCTTCCTGACCATTATTTACCTTAGATAAATAGGTTCTCATTCCAAGCAAAAGCAAATTCGTCATAGAAAGATTATGATTCATGCAGAAATCAATCAAATTTTTTGTTGGACCTGGCTCCAAAAAATAATCCTTTACTTCAACATGTAAATCCTTCATCTCAATGTCAGCCGAACGAAGCTTTTTATTTTTATGCTTCTTGCGAGCCTCTTCTAAAACCTTAGGTCCGGAAATATCTGAATACAAAGGCTCACCAAGCGCATCCAACTGGTCTTCCCAGAATTTCTTATCTTTAAGGAAACGCTTTTCATTTGAAGCCTTCTTCAAATCCTTAAGAAGTACACTCTCAAAATCCGCAAGTGGTTCAGGAAAATCAGAACCAAACTTATAATGCGTATATAACCTAATAATATCCTCCACCATGATAACAAGACCACAAGAATCAATTAGGCGGTGATCCATATGGATAAAAAATCCATTATATCCCTCTGGAAGACGCATTAATGTGATATCACAAAGAGGAATATTATCCTTATCAAAGGTTTCATAAGCCATCTTCTGCATTAAATCATCTGCAGCCTTAAGACTTCCAAGATAAGTTAAATCTCTAACAGGAATCTCCCTAGTATCCTTTTTAACAATATACTGCTTTGAATTTCCATCTGCATCCGGCTTTGTAACGCGAATTCGCATGCATCCATATCTCTCATACTCAAGCTTGATACACCTTGAAAGCACATTAAAATCAAGTGGCGCCTGAAGTGAAACAATCACACTAACGCCTGAAACCTGCTGTGTCTTATAATCGATAATCCAATTATGATGCATCTTCTGAGCAGCTGTAAGTGGGTAATACTCTCTCATTCTACACTCCTTTGAAATTTGCTCCTTTGTGGGGAATTTTGTTCCCAACTTAAGGATGGTTTCTTAAAAACGAGTAATTTATATCACAACAAAAATCGCCTGTCTAGAGGCCTTTGCGATTAACAAACACTTTCAAAAAAATTGACCAAGACTTATCAAACAAATCATTAAAAAGTGTTTTTTAGCTGTATTATAGGAGTTGACACACTTAAAAATTTGTAGTTATAATTGAACCGCATTAGGTGGCGAAAAAAATCAAAGAATACATGTTAAGGAAAATACTATGAAAAATAAAAAAGCTAAATTAATCATAAATTCTATAATATTAATTGCTGGAACAATAAGCGTATATATGCTTTCTTGCCTATCATTTTTTAAATTTTTGGTATATGCAAAAGATGATAAGAAAAACCAAAAACCAACAAACGATACAAAGGTAAATACAAATATTAAGGCAAATACCAACAACACAAACGCAAATCCAAATGCTAAAAAAAAGAGCTGGTTCCAGCTTAAGCATATCAAAGTGAATCATCCAAAAAATGGTTATAAAAAGGAATATAATTCGGGAAAAGCGTGGTGTTTTAGTCAAGAAATGAAAGATTGTTACATAAAAAGTGATGAAGGCCTGACACTCCATGCAAAATATTTACCAGCCAATGACCCAAAACGAACAATAATTCTATGTCATGGATACAGAGGCAGCGCCTTTGGAGATTTCGCATATATTTCTCGCTTCTTACACGAAAATCAATGTAACCTCCTCTTCATAGATCAAAGATGTATGGGCGAAAGCGAAGGTGAGTATATAACCTTCGGTGCCAAAGAAAAATATGATATAGCAAACTGGGCGTGGTACGTTGGTTTAAAAACTGACTTACCAATATATTTATATGGTCAGTCAATGGGAGGTTCAGCCGTTCTAATGTCATCGGGTCTCCTTCTCCCACCAAATGTCCACGGAATCATCTCAGATTGCGCATTTCACGATATGAAAAACCAGCTAAAAACAATGGCAAACGACTGGTTCCACTTGAAAAGAATAAACATACTATTATTTAGGGTAAATATTTTCTGCAAGATGTTTGCAAACTTCCAAATGAATGAAGCAGATACCACAAAAGCACTTCAGAAAAACACCCGCCCAATCCTCTTCTTCCATGGAACAAAGGATACATATGTATCCTTCAAAAACTCTGTGAAGAATTATGAACTCTGCAGAGCGCCAAAAGATTTAGTCCTGGTAAACGACGCAAGACACCTCTGCAGTGCCTACGTAGAACCAAATTTATACAGAAAAAATCTACTGAAATTTTTCAATAAATATGATTAAAAATGAATAACTCCACTCAATTTTTATTTTAGAATACCAATAGCTCCATTTAAATATGTCACAGTAAGAATCTCAGCAATTTCTTCAGCAGGAACATCAAATCCATCCTCAGTCCATTTGTGAAGAACACCGAGTGTACATCCAATAACGCTGGCAATCATATATGAAAAATCATCTGCTTCTTTTTTATCAGCATTAAAACCAGTATTCAATTCTAATCCATACCGTTTAGATGTAACCTGTCTAACATAACTATGAAACATAATTGTGGATTTCTTCAAAATACTGTTAGCCCTAGAAGAACGTAATGACTTTCTCAAAAAAGGATTATTCTTAGTATAATTGCAGATTGTAAGGAAATAAGACTTACAAATATCCCTATCACTTTTCAAATTAAATGTAGCCATAATACTAAAAATCTCATTAACAGTCTTATCCTCAATAGCAGCAATCAAATAATCAATATTTTCATAATGATTATAAAAAGTACTCCTAACGATTCCAGCCTTTTTGATAACATCAGAAACCGTAATCTTTTCCAATTCTTTTTCTTCCATCACCAAAACAAATGCATCCTGAATAGCAACTTCCGCAACATGGTAACGTTCATCTTCCACATTTATCATAGTGTCCCCCTAAGTGTCCTTTTCTATAATGATACCACAACATAAATGCAAAATCTATAATTTAATACAACAAAAACTTCCCAAACTAATACCGTCTGAGAAGTCCTTTCGTTTAACACAAAACATCTATAATTCCTTATATTTCAATAATTCCTCCACATAAGCCTCCCCATAAACTGAAAGCTTACTACCCTTTCTAGTAATATATCCAATCGTTAGAGGGTCCTCCTCCTTAAGCTTAATCGAAACCATTCCTTTTAGGATTACATCATCTCCTGTAAGCATACCAGAACCAATCGAATATCCTTGCAATTCAGCAATGAGTTCCATCGTGGTAGCTCTATCATCTGACTTAATCGTCTTGATAAAATCGTAATCAGCCATAGCTTCCTCAGTTAGATAAAAATTACTATCATCACTTTGATCAAAGGATATACAAGGATAATCCTTAAGTTCCTCAAGTGAAATTTCCTTTCTTTTAGCAAACTTATGGTTCTTCCATACATAAGCATAGGTTTCTCTTTTCATCAAAGGAACAAATTCCAACGCATATTCCTTAATTATCTTTTTAATCACCTCTCTATTAGACCCAGAAAAAGAAATAATACCAACTTCACTTCTCAAAGTTCTAACATCCTCGAGAACTTCACGCGTTTTAGTTTCATGAATAGAAAAATTATACTTATTCGGCTTAAGCATTTTAATTACATTTGCAAAGGCTGTTATTGAAAAATTATAGTGCTGAGTTGAAACTGAAAACTTTTCCTTATCTCCATCTGAAGACAAAAATCTGTCTTCCAATATTTCATACTGACCAAGAACTTTTTTAGCATAATTTAAAAACTCTCGACCATCATCAGTTAATGAAATTCCCTTATTTGTTCTCTCAAATAATAGAATTCCCAATTCTTCCTCAAGTTCTCTTATGCTAGCAGACAAAGCAGGTTGCGAAATATATAGTTTAGTAGCAGCTTCTCTTATTGAAGAAGATTTTGATATTTCTAAAACATATTTAAGCTGTGCAATTGTCAT
>JAILNN010000193.1 GCA_024691565.1 Lachnospiraceae bacterium
AACAAAAATGTTATTTCCCATTTATCTTTATAAATACTTAAATATGTCCTAAATAAAACTAACAATCAAATATTAATAATTTCACACTTACTACCTGATTTAGTAGACTTAACATTAATCTTAGTTGTGAAATTAGATTCAAGTTCTTCCACATGAGATATAATTCCAACTAATCTATTGTTAGCTTTTATGCTTGTAAAGACCTTCATAACATTATCCAAATACTGCTCATCTAGCGTTCCGAAGCCTTCATCAACAAAGAGCGTATCCAACTTAACTCCTCCTGAATGATTTTGAACTACATCTGAAAGACCAAGCGCAAGAGCTAATGATACTAAAAAAGACTCTCCACCCGAAAGAGATACAGTTTCTCTTGACTCACCTGTGTGCTCATCATAAACAATAATATTTAATCCAGCCTTATCAGTCTTTTGAGTAGCCTCACTCTTATACTGAAGAGTATATCTTCCACCAAATATATCATTCATATAAACATTAGCATCTTCAAGAATTTCTCTAAAAATGAATCCCATTACAAATCTGTCAAAACTGAGCTTACCACCCTCAGAATTACTGGATCCACCTGCAATTTCAGCAAGGGAATCAAGATATTTCATAGGTTTATCAGTTTCTTTTATCTTATCATGAGCCTCATCTACTATCTTTTTTTGCTTTTTGTTATTTTCATTAATCTTATTAACCTCTTTACTGTTCTCATTTATCTTACTAAGTTTTTCTTTTACTTCTGCTATCTTAGCCTCAATTTCCATAGGATCTATGTATTCTTTACCCTTTGTCTTACTTTCTAAATCATTTATCTTAGCATCTGTGTTTTTGCAATCATTTCTATAACAATTATCTTTATTCTCATTTACTTCAATCCAGTTTAGTACATCCTCCCCATCAGGAACAATACTTAAAATCTCATATGCCCGATCTACACTTTCTACCTGCTCACTTTCCAAAGCATTCTTAAGAGCACTCTTAGCATTATTATTATCCTTCTCATGATCAGGAATGTCACTATTAACCTTATCCAGCTCTCCCTGCTTTCCTGCTAGATTCTTTGATACATTATTGTAATTATCCTTATATGTATTTAATTCCTTTTCAAAACTCTCCTTAGCCTGTTCTTTATCAGATAAAGCCTTTGATGCAGCCTCTTTACTCTCAAACGAAAGATTCTTTTTGATTTCGTCTATAGAAGCACTTAATGCAGCTTTTTTACTCTCAAGCTTCTGTATATCTGCATTCTTAGCTTCTTTATTCTGCTTAAGGTCCTCTATTATTTTTTTCTTTTGAGGAAATACATCATTCCTTAACTTATCATAACGCTTCTTTTTATTATCTACTTCTTTGCCGTCCTCTATTTTCTTTTTCCATATGCTTTCATAAGCGCTAATTACTTCATTCAGATATGTTTCTTCGGACAGCTTTTCATAGTTTACACTAGAAGCCTCATTGTAATACTTTGTTTTATACTCTTCCACATTTTGCAATGATTCCATCATGCCAACATAATAATTTACAGCTTCTGATTTTTTATTATCTAGATTAATTTTACTCTTTTCTATTGCAGCATTATGCTCAATACGTTTTTTATCAGCCTCTTCCCAGGTTTCCTTTAAAGATTTAAGCTGCTCCTCTGTAACAAGAGTTTCATTAACAGTAATAAAATGCACCTCTGCTCCGCTACATAATCTTGTGTTACATACCGGACAATTTGCTTCGCCTTTTTCTTTTATCTCTCTGCCTAACTTCTCTGCAAGATTTGCTGCCTGATTATGAATGTAACTATTATAGTTACTATCATAAATACTCTTCTTTTTACTAACTTCTTCAAGCTCATGAGACAGCTTATCCTCTTCATTTCTAATATCATTTTCTAAAAATTTTATGTCTTTAATTTTAGCTTTTATTCCATTTTTATCACTAATAAATTTAATTCTAAAATCCTTTAGTATTAAAAACTCATTTTTTGCTGATTCATAGATACTTTCTATACCGTCTAAGCTCTCAAATTCAGCATTAAATTACTCTAATTCCTTTTTATTCTTTTTTAAATCTGAAACAATATAATCAAACTCATTAATATCATTTTTCTGAGTATTTATAATACTATTTAAATTTG
>JAILNN010000010.1 GCA_024691565.1 Lachnospiraceae bacterium
CCATTTTCTGCATCAGAAGAAGCAGCATCCCCAATAAGAATGCTGCCGTCCTCTGTACCGCCCTGTTCGAGCTTCGCCTGTTCTTTTTTAAATGTATCCACGCTTTTGATGGTGGTTCTACTAATACCAAATCCAACAAAAATCAAAATAATAAGAAGTGAAACAATCCATTTAATCCTCTTCTTATTTTTATTACCAGAAAACATTAAATAAAATACCTCTTATTTCAAGCAAATAAATTCTAAATCAAAACTCAATAAAGAATCACACATTTGAATTATTTAAATATTCTTCCTGTTCCTTAGTCAAAGAATCGATTTCCTTACCAAGGAATCTAAGTTTCATATGAGCAACATCCATATCAACCTCACGAGGAACCTTAATCAAAAGATCTGAAATATTATTCTCATTCTTAACAAGATATCTTGCACTCAAAGCCTGAATAGCAAAGCTCATATCCATAATCTCTGCAGGATGTCCATCTCCAGCAGCAAGGTTAACAAGTCTTCCCTCGGCAAGCACATAAACATGTTTGCCATTTGGAAGTGTATATCCCATAATATTATTTCTCATCTCATCAGCAGAAACAGAAATCTCACGAAGCTTCTTCATATCGATTTCAACGTCGAAATGACCTGCATTTGCTAGGATTGCGCCCTCCTTCATCTGCATAAAATCCTCTTCATCAATAACTCCAGCGCAACCAGTAACCGTAACAAAGAAATCACCCACCTTAGCAGCCTTCGCCATAGGCATAACCTCAAATCCATCCATAACAGCCTCAATAGCCTTAATAGGATCAATTTCAGTAATAATAACTCTAGCACCAAGAGCCTTAGCACGCATGGAAACGCCTTTTCCACACCATCCGTAGCCAGCAACAACGACGATTTTTCCAGCAACAATAAGGTTAGTTGTCCTGTTAATTCCATCCCAAACTGACTGACCAGTTCCATATCTATTATCAAATAAATGCTTACAATCAGCATCATTAACCATAATCATAGGGAATTTAAGCTTGCCCTCATTAAGCATGGCCTTAAGTCTAACAATACCAGTGGTTGTCTCTTCACATCCACCGATAACATACTGAACCTTGTCCTGCATCTCAGTATGAAGCATATGCACTAAGTCGCCACCGTCATCAATAATAATATTACAATTATTCTCAAGAACGGCTCTGATATGTGAATAGTATTCCTCATCTGTAGCGCCGTGCCAAGCATATACATTTAATCCAGCCTTAACAAGGGCTGCCGCAACGTCATCCTGAGTTGAAAGAGGATTACTTCCTGTAATAAACATCTCAGCACCACCGCTAGCAAGCACCTTACAAAGATATGCAGTCTTAGCTTCCAAGTGAATAGAAAGAGCAATCTTCTTACCAGCAAATGGCTTCTCGATTGCAAATGACTCCTCTAAATTCCTTAATAATGGGCAATTTCTCTTAACCCACTCTATTTTTCTCTCTCCTGAAGGGTAAAGCCCCTCATCTTTAATCATACTCATATTAATCTACCTCTTCAAATTATTAGCCCACTAAAAAGGGGGCAGGTAAAACCTGCCCCTCATTATAACATCATTTACATTGCATGTCTAATAAGTTATTACTTAACAGTCACTTTTCTGCCACCATGAGATTTAATAATCCTCTGGAATCTAACGCGAACCTTAGCTGGAACCCTTACAGTCACCCATGATGATGTAACAAAAGCACGTCTTCCAACTGAATTAAACTTCTTAGCCTTAATAATAATACTCTTAAGTGCAGGATCTCCTGCGAATGCATTATTGTAAATAGTCTTGATTGAATTAGGAACAACAATCTTTCTGCAACCAGTGTACTCAAATGCATAAGCACCAATTCCTGTTACATTATAAATATCAGAATCAAGTGCAACAGTCTTAGGAATAATAAAGCTTGTTCTTGAAGGAGCCTCAACTAATCTAACTTCCATGCTAGATGTGCTCATTGATGTAATCATATAGATTGCAGAACCATATCTAAACTTACTTCCAACTGTTGCTTCAGAAGAATCAGTAATGTAATCCTCTTCATCATCTTCATCCTCTTCATCACTATCTTCGTCATCTTCCTCGTCTTCTTCATCATAAGAAACTGTTGAAGATGTATTATTTGTTGAATTTGTAGCTGTTGAATTAGTATTATTTGCAACATTTGTATTACTTGTTGTATTAGCTACATCTGTTGAATTCTGAGCTGAACTATCAGTTGACTGACTAGCATTTGAATTATTTGATGCATTTGTCTCTTCGCTAGAATCATTTGAATTATTATCAACTAAAGCATCATCAGAATCATCACTAACTATAGTCTCGTTTACGTTACTTGAATCATTATTTGTTGTAGAATCATTTGTATCATTTGAAACTACATCATCTGAATTGAAACTCTGATCATTTGTAGAATTATTTGTTGCATTCTCTACAACATCAGATGTTAAATCGGCTGCTGCAGAACCATCAGCCTTTGCAAAAGCCTTAATACAAGCATTGTGAAGATTTGTATAAGTTCCATTGTTTTTAAAGCTAACTAAATCACACCAGCCATCACAATCAAGAAAACTCTCGCCAACATTTGAGTAGAAGTAATGCTGAAGATAGCCACCACTAAACTCTGTCTCTCTTGTTGCACCTTCGACTGGAATATAAACTACTCCATCACTAGCCTTCTTGTATGTAACTACAACTGAAAACTTTTCTCCAGCCTTAACACTAACTGGATTCTCAAGGTCAATAGTATGATAACCCTTAAATCTAAACTCTGTACTTGTTTCAGCTTCATCCACTAAGCTTCCACTTTCTGGTGAATAATCTACATCAGTATAAACATTAACTGTACACTCTTGATTGTCAACAACAGAGTAAAGTGAAACCGCTGAAATTTCAGTATCCTGTGTTGCTGTGAATACGTTAGCGACATCAGCTCCACCCTTTCTAGATTTTGTTGAAAGAGTTATTGTCTGATAATAACCTGCATAATCATACTGATAAACTTCACTATAATTATTTGTAGCATCAACATCAAAAGAATAAATCTCACATAATGAATCATCTTCATATGAAAGCCAGAAACAACCATCTCCATTTTCATCTGAGCCATAGCTATTTGCGATTAACCAAGCACCATCATTTTCTGGCTGAACCTTGAAATTCTCTTTTGGATAATTATCATCCCAACCAATTAAAGTTACACAATGATTAGAAATTGCTGCAGGATTTGAAGTACCTGCATATAAGTCTTCGTAATAACTTGCATTTGTAGGATCAATCTGCTTTAAGTAAGAGCTATCATAATACATAGCAACTTCCAAAGCGCCATACTCAACGATTGCATCCTTGATTTCATCAGTAGTAGCACCATCGAAATTATTAGACTCTCTCAAATGCGCATATGATGAAAATCTGTTTTCATAGTTACTCTCATCCATAGTGCTTCCCATAGAAATAATATCTTCTAGGGTTGCTGCAGAATATGGATAATTTTCTTCCTTCTCAACACCGCTCCATGAAGCAAGGCTAAACATTGCATAAAGTGCGCTACCGCCGCTTGTATATGCAAGCTTAGGAGAAGTTTTATATTCAGCATCTGCAATTAATCTCTTATCAATAGAATTAGCATCAACCTGATCAGGATCTGTGCAATATGAATGCCAAACCAAGTGATTCTCTGATAAGTCAATAGATTCATTGTCAGCTACTAAACCGCTTGAAATACAATCTGCCTCAATTGCCTTCATACAAGCAAATGCCCAACAGCATCCGCCTCTTCCCTGGTCTTTAATTGAGGTAATAACACCTGTATCCCTTGAATCATAAGAAGATTCGCTAACTGCCTTTTTATTCTGGATAACAACATCCTGAAGGGTGGCAGATGTCCCTTCGTCACTATTCAATTGTGAATCTCCATTGGAGATGTTTCCGTTCGCCTCATCCATATCTACCAAAGCAACAATCTCATCACTCTTAGTGGTATTTGATTGTGTCTCGGCACCCTTTATAACGCTAAAATTTAAATTTCCTAAAACAACTGCTGTAGATATGATAACGGACAAAATTCGATTATTTAATCTCATAATGCCTCCATTTCTACAAGAAGAAAAGCATATGTTTTTTTATTTTACGTACCAAAAAAACATACTTTTTTATTCATAATAAAAAGGGCCTTTTTCTTGTCTCAATATTCAATTTTGATAATCGTTTGTGATAAACTGATTATAGCACCTATTGAAACAAAAATAAAGCCCTAATTTGATATTTTTTTGGATTATTATTATGTTTTTTCCTTGTCAAAAATGTGACACTTAAGTCTTATAAAAGCTTACTTAGTTCTTTAACTAAAAAATCCTCACTTTCGACCAAAATGGCATCCATGCCAACCTTTTTTGAACCCTCAACATTACCAATTCTATCGTCGAAAAAAAGTGATTCTTCAGGGTCTAGGCCATACCTTTCAAACAAGGTTTCAAAAATAAGTGGATCTGGCTTACATGTATGAATCATATATGACACGACCATACCATCAACATACTGCATAAATGGCGCATTCTTTGTATGCGCATTAAAGAGAACACTACAATAATTTGAAAGAATATAAATCATATATCCTTTTTCCTTAAGTTTACGAACCGCATCCCAAACCTCATATCGAGGAAGAGGCATTTCTTCATAATGTTCAAAAAAGTACCTGATATAATCTGCATCCTCAGGAAACTTCTCACAAAAGCCGTCTGTCACCGCCTCATAAGACATTGTTTCCTTATCAAGCTCAACCCATAAATCATCCGTAAAAAGCCTCTTAAATATCTCATTTGCCTTATCTTCTGGACAACCATTTTCCGTAAAAAGCTCAATCCATCTGTAACTAAAAAGAACATCTCCAACATCAAAAACAATATTTTTATATTTCTTATTTCCCATAAAAGCCTCCAAATCGATTATTTTTGACGCTGTTATCAAACGGCAACATCATAAATGAGATTATAATTCATACCGCCAACTCAGTCAATTTTTTGTTACATATTTGTTATATGGCATTTGATACCATATCAATGTAATCATTAAACATATAAGTTTAAAAACTTTGGAGGTAAGCCATGAAAGAATTTGAAGATAATGAAGCTGTAGAATATCAGGAGTTGGAAACAATTGATGATATTATTGCTGGATATAATGCACAGGAAAATATATATGATAAGCTCTATTACTATATGCTTTACAACGCAAGAGCTGAAATCATTGCTTTCTCATTTAATGTACTTTCAGATGAGGAGAGAGTAGAAGCCGGGATGCCGGGAGACGATGTAATTAAGGGACAGAATCCAAACCTTCCAGGCGGATATAAATTTTCAAAGGTTCAGCCAAATATGGTTAAAAACCTAAAAGCCGAATTTACAAAGGACTTGAATGAATATTTATTTGGAGTCAGTGAAGAAAACTTTTCATATATTGTTGAAGAAGAGGATGGAAGCCATAGACAGAAGATGCCTATATCACTTGACGCGCTCAAGAAGTATCACATGTTTAAAGGTGAAGTATGTGCAAAGTTCCAGTTTGAAGTAGGTAAGGACTACCGCAAGGTAAAAGATGTCTATTCAAAGACAGAGAATGACAAGGATTTTCTTGAGTTTAAAACCTTATATACACTTGGAAAGTTAAATCCAGAAGCTGATTATATTTATTCTATAACAAGCATGGACTTCATGAACTATGAAAATAGCATGAATCTTACGCTTAATAGCGATTCATTCCTGGCAAGACAGATTAAGAACTTTGTCGAAGTAGACCATACATTAGATGAGTTCTTTGAGGAATTTGGCATAAAAGAAAACAATGCTAAAAAGGAATTTCTTGATATCCTTGAAGCCGATGGAAAAGTCAGAGTTTCTGAAATAAATAAAAACTATTCAGTTTGGGTTGAAGCCTTAAAGGCAGGTTGGGAAAGAGAAGGAATCAACAACTTCAAAAAAACTCTCCCTATGAATAAAAGAGAATATATTGAGATTGGAAGCGAGGCTTTCAGAATCAATACAGAAAACTATAAGCAGTACAAATCTTGGTTTAAGAATTTACCAGAAGATGCCAAAAAAATTGAGAAAGACAATTTCTTAAATAGCTTTAAGGAAGAATCAAAGATAATAAAAGAAGGAAATCCTATAAATGCAATTGATTGGAAGTATGCAGGAAAACCAAACTTCTCAACCTATGTAGATAAGCATACAGGCGCTAATATGGGTGCAAACGAAGAAAAGATGAGAGAAAATCTTTCAAAGGCTATCGCAGCATACGCCCTTGAAAAATCAGGAAAGACCTTTAATGTCAAGGATATCCATAAGATTGCTGAGCATTTCAGAGACCTTTATGAAATTGATTCAATCAAGGGAGAAGCGCTTAGAAATTGTCTAAAGGACTATTCAACCATTCGAAGAACTGGTTCAAACTTAAGAAAGACAATTTACGGAGTTGCTCCAAAAGATTTTGATTCATATGTTGAAGATATGCAGCTACTCAGCGAAAATATGCAGCCAGAAGCAGGCCATAGTAAAGAATATATAAACCTTGTAAATGCTATTAGAGAGGCTGCAAACCTTAATGAAACAACCGAAGGCATGTCTCCAGCAAAGAAAGCAGAGGCCTTCACAAATGCAAATATTAATGTGTTTACAGCAGTTCAGAAGTACATTAAGGGAAAGAAATCAGTCAGAGTAAAGGATTCGGGTAAGAGATGCTTTAATAATGCTCTTGATGCCATCGCTGTTGTTTCAAAATACAACAGCTCAACCGTAAAGGTAAACAAAATCCTAAAGAGGATTAATATGGTTAGAAACAACGGAAATCCACAGGCAATAAACTATATTGATCCTAATACCTTCCAGGAGCACTACGGTGCACAGGCAGCATCCGCCGCAAGAATGAACGGCGCTGTCGATAGAAGTAACTTAAATCCAATTAATGTAGTGAAAGCTGCCGAACCTATAAAAGCAGGTAAGGCACCAATAATGCCTTAAAATATAAGATATACATTTTATTATCCCTTTTTATATCGCTGCCTTGTGCTTAAGAACTTGAGTATAGGGCAGCTTTTTTTAAGTATAAGACAGCTTTTTAATGTAAAAAAGTGCTGATTTTATATGTATTTAGGCAGTTTTATATGTTTTTTTATAATTTTTTTAAAAAAAACAAAAAAAGTGCTTGCATTTTTTTTTAAATGTGTTATACTTGTCAAGTCGCTTGAGTTAAGACAACTTCTCAAGCCACTGAAAAACCTAATAAATGCGCCTCTAGCTCAGTTGGCAGAGCACCTGACTCTTAATCAGGGTGTCCGGGGTTCGAACCCCCGGAGGCGCACTAAAAAAGTTCTTGCTTACATTGATGAGTAGGGGCTTTTTTGAATTTATGGGTGTTTTTTATTGATGATCTTATCAGCTTTTCCAGCAACTGGAGACTTTTTGTTTGGTGCATGCTTAGAATGAGATGCCTTCTTTTCCGAACTTGGCTCCTTTGGCTTCTTGCCGTTGTCAAATCCCTTTGCCTTCTTTTCCGAACTTGGCTCCTTTGCCTGCTCGCCCGCTTTATGTTTAGAAAGTGCCTTATCTTCCTTAACTTTCTCTCTCTTCTTACCCTTTCCAAACAATAAGTTATCAATATACTGAATTCCCTTTTCATAATCCTTATCAGAAGAACCATCTACTCTTGATACTGCAACAGTAATAAGCATCAGGATATCATCGCTATATACAGTATATTTCTTACCAATCATTTCAAAGAATTTAGGATTTGTAGCATAAAGCTTAGCACCCTTCCTAAAGCTCTCAGGAGTTAATTTCTTATCATAGATTTCAAGCTCCTCAACAGACACATTAGGATTAAGAATTGCATTTTTCCATCCAAAAGAAAAATAAATCTTTGCTTCCTTAGGAACATCAAGTTCATCCTTACCCTTGTTGTCACTATTCTTATATCTTTCAACTCTTTCAAGCAAGCGCTCCTGATACAAGCTAATTTTATAATCCTCTTCAAATTTCTGCTTTGCTTCATCTGGAGTCATAACCTTAAATTCCTTGTTTGCTCCAGTGTAAATTCCCTGCAATCTATCATGATTATGTTCAAGTTCTCGGAATGTAAGTCCCTTAACATCCCCATAAACCTTCATCTTCTTGCAATTTGATTCAATAAGATTTGCAGTTGTCTTAATCCTATAACGAAGCTTCCAAATTTGATTCTTAACCGCCTCTTGCTTAACATGTTTAATAAGTTTACCAAGAATGCTTGTCACATCCATAAGCCCATCATACAATTCACCAACGGTATAAATTGCATGTCTATCAAGCATGGTTTTGACCTTATTAAACTTATTCAAAACTTCCGGTTTTCCATTAATTTCATCAGGTAACTTCTCCAAAATTTGGCCATCATTATTCATAATCTCCTTGAGATAATTAATCCCAGAATCTACCAATAAATATGACTCAACATTAATAACGGCTGCATCTTTACCCACCTTTATAAGCTTAGGCTTGCCCTCTGACGTCCTGTTATTGCGCTTTAAGGTAAGGCTTCTTAAAAATACATCCTCATTACCTGTATATATATTCTTAAGCATTTCAATCTTGAGCAAATAATTCTTCTCAGCCTCAGGAACTCCAGCATACTTCTCACCCCAAAGCTCAGACGGAAGCTTATTTCCTACCTTGAATACATCAACATCAGCGTTCATTTTCAAGCCAGAAGCCTTAATAGCCTCCACATATTTAGGATCTAGATATTTAGCAAATTCATTGTTAATGACATCAATAGATTTATGGTCCTTAATCAACTTTATGATATCTGCATTTGTTTTAGCTTCCAAAATTGGTGCAAGTTTAGCATCATAAGATAATGCATCCCTACATTTTCTAATTGCATCAGCTTCATAATAGTCATTTATGCTTTGAGCATCTGTTCTAGAATCAAGCGTTCCCTTATTTCCATCCTTAGAACCGAGCATAAAACTATCCTCATTCTCTACTTCAGGAATAGATGCAAGAGCCTCTTTTTGCTCATCAATCTTAGCCTTTGAAGCCCTTCGTTTTAAGCGTGAAGTAGGTCCAACAACCTCTCCGCTCGAAGAAACCAATGTCCAAGTACCTCTTCTGGTCTGCTTAACTCTGTCAAAGTATCTCTCTAAATCTTCACCAGGAAGTCTTGCAATTTTTTCACTTTCTTTACCTTTTTCAGTGGCTCCACCCAAAACTTTCTCAATAAGTCTCTCGCTGAAGTTCTGGATCTTCTCCACATTTTTTTCAAGGGTAGTAAGCATAATAGCCTTCTGATTAATAGGGCCTCTGCTTCTAAAACCATTCTTATTCTCATATTCCTTGCAAGTTTTCAATGCCTTCAAAACATGCTTAACCTGCGCATTAATAATCATAAGTTTTCTATCACTTAAATTGTCATTATTTTCAATAAGATTAACAAGAGTTTTGATAGATTTCTTCATGTCATCATAAAGAGCATCAGCCTCATCATTCTTATCATCACTTGAAACATAATTATTAATTCCTAAATTTGCAATTTTATCATCATCTTTATCAGTAAAAACTCCAGCCAATAAGTTGATAACACTTGCTTCAGCTCTAAGCTGATCAAACATTTCCTTAGCATCGCTAATATTCTGCTTTTCCTTAAGATCACTTGCTGTAAGTGAGAATAAATAACTAGGAATATTCTTATCGATTGCAGCATCCATCTGCTTAGCTAAACTAGAATCTTCATAATTTTTATAATAGTCTTTCAAAGCTTCATCAAGCTTAACAAGGAAGTTATATCGCTCATCTTTATCAAGAATCTCAGTACCAATAACCTGCTGATAAACACCCATCATAGATTCATATTTCTCTTCAGGAACAACCTTAAGATTCTTTAATGCAGTAATATAGTGATAAACTTCACTGAAAAGTGCCATATCCTCAGAAATCCAACCACTGATTTGAGCCTTAGTAATAGCCTCATTTTCCTCTCTTAATTCAATGGCAGCTCTTGATTCTTTGACATTATTTCTAATTCTAATTTCATAATCAAGCTCCATAGTATCATCGATGTTTTCTTCCTGATTAACTTTTAAATAATCCTCATAATATCTCATTCTCTCCTCAATAAAACGGATATTCTTCTCATTCAAAACACCGATATAAAAAGCTAACCCCACTGTAGAAGCACTTGCCTTCTTCTTAAGCTCAATATAATATTCTAGAATGCTAAGATAGCGTCCCCCTAATGAATCTGCAGAAAATTCATTGCTATCTCTCATCTCATTAACAAGCGAAATAATCTCATCAACCTGCTTTTTTTCATCATTCTCTTTTCTAATTTCATCTATACTATTTGAGTATTTTGAGAACTCTTTCTTTGAATGCTTGTCCAAGAAACTGAGTACACTCTGCATTTTGTAAAGCCTCCCAATAATAATTTCTAAATCATTTGCGAAAATTGCGCACAGATATCCCATCCATTTACAACTTTCGAGGATTATTCTACAACACAAACAATAACAAAAGTGCAACAAACTTTTTTTATAATATATTCTTGTATTTTACTGGAGAATTTAGAAGGAGTGACCTCCGCCACCGCCTCCATGGCCTCCTCCACCGCCATGTCCGCCACCGCTGCTTTTGCTAGGTGGATCATACTTTTTAGTGGTATGAGTTTTAACAATTGTACTGTTCTCAAATTTAACCTCTGAGAAAACATTTTTAACAAGTTCAGAATTAGAAGGCTCGTGAGCCCTAAATACTGACTTAACGAGGAAATAGTTAATAATCAACGCAAACATCAAAGCAAGAAGAATTGTTGTAATATAGCGCATAGGCTGCCTAATAGACTCGCCCGCCAAAATCGTTAATTCCTGCTCATATGCTTTATATGCGCATGTGTAATAATCTTCCCCTGTAGCATATGAATAAATATTATCTGTAATAATATTTGCATATGCACTTGTAACATTGTCAAATATTTCTCCATTAGAGAAAATATAAATCTTACGATTAGCCATATCTATACAAAACGTGGTCGAACTGCTTTGTCCAAAAAGACTGTAATTAACATCTTCTGTATATGAAGGTGTCGAAGAAACATAATTGTCTGCCGGATTAGAAAGGAAACAAACATTTCCATATTCGGTAACTTCAATCATCTTCTCGATTAAAGCATCCTCAGAATCATCAGGAATCAAATCTGCATAATCCATAAAATGCACTTCATAGCCAGTTTCCTCATTTGTATATCGCAAAGTATCAAGGCCACTCTCTGAATAGTCGTCCCCATAGGTATCATCATTGGCCTCATCATATGACTCATCAAAGTTTTCATCATCGAAATCTTCAAGTTCATCATCCGCAGCGTTCGCTGCCTGCACGTTCGCTACCTGCGCATTAGCTGCCTGCGCATTAGCTGCCTGCGCGTTCGCTGCCTGCGCGTTGGCCGCCTGCGCGTTCGCTGCCAAACCATTCGGAAAACTTATAGGCGCGAAAGGTAAAATAAGCTCAATAACCAAAATAACTAAAAATACTCTAACAGATAGTTTTTTATGCACGATCATCACCTCCATCATAATTCTCAAATTGTGGAAGTGGACGAGTTGCAAGAATGTTATAGTACTTCATCATGCTCATCATGGTAATGAACATAGAAACCAGCGATAAAACTGTCGCAAAATAATAGTAAATATCATTTGCTGGATCTACTAGGAATATTAGCATTCCAATCGCAATAGAAATTATCGAAAATAGCGATCCCGGAACATTAGCTTTCACAGCTATTTTTTTAAGTGTTTTTTTCGTATGCCTAAAAATCATAATTCCAATTATGCCTATAACTAAAACAATACCACTTAGCATCAACGAATATCCTGAATATTCGTTCATCAAATAACTAACTAGTAACATGCTTGCAAATGACAAAATAACACTCAACAAAACAACTAAAATAACTGTAAGCAAAGGCGGTAAACTATTCTTATCTTCAGCCGTTATAATTTGCGATGTAGGCCTCTTTTTTAGCTTCTCCGCAAACGCTGGATCCTTTGCCGCCCGCTCTTTTTCAGCCTGCCGACGCGCATATAAAAGTCCCCTGTCATAAATACCATTATCGCTTTTATATATCTCAGTCATCTCAAAATCAAACATAATTATCGTCGCAAAGGACGCAATCATTACTGTAAAAAGATTCTGCGTTGGAACCACTGGGAATAAGCCAAAAAACGCCGACAAAATTAAAAATATAGGGAACGCAATCAAAATCGTTCCAATCAAAAACTTAGACATAGAAACCGGCATATCTGCAAAAACCTTACCAGTCTGACCATTCACTGTCGCATAGGCGACACGGTTATTCTTGCGATATGACATAAACCACACTGGAAACATTGTAGAATCAGCCTTCTCAACATCTGTAGGGATATTCTTCTTCTGATTTTCCTCACTATTACTGTATGAATGTCCGCTAGTTTTAACCTGTTTCTTAATGATATCCAGGGTCTCCTCCCTCGCAATATCTCTAACTTTTTCACTATATGTCCCATATGGAACATCCGCCTTATCAGCATAAAATCCAAGTAAATACGAAGTCGAAAAATCCGTCATTTCATGAGCATCATAAGGCGCAATGGTTTCACTTATTTCGTCATCAAACGAAGATGCAGCATCATATGAAAGCCCATTATAATACCCATCGATATCACCACTAAGTCTATAGTGGTCAGTAATTATATAATCGCCACTTCTATGTGAATCTTCAAGTCCAAGTATTACCTTACCTTTATGCCTAACATAGTATGACCAGTATGGCATATAAATGCCTCTGAAACCGTCAATAAATTTAGCATCTTTATATTCCTTCGGAGTGTAAAGTGATTTTCTTGCAAATTTTGCATATTCCTTTTTGCAATCTTCCTTAGTCTTCTTAAAAGGAATAATATAAGCTGGCTTTTTTGATCTTTCCATCCTTGTTGAAAGAATTGTCGAAGCACCACAAAAACTACAAAAGTCAGCAACCGTATTCTCAGTTGCAGTAATCTCACCACCACATTGCGGACAGCGAAAAACCGTAACATCATAGCAATTGTCTTCTTCAGCATCATCAGTATTAAGGACAGACTGTGGATCAAAAAGTGAGCTACAATTAACGCACTTAACTTTTTGTGAACTTATATCAAACCTAAGTTCCCCACCACAATTGGCACATTGAAACATAATTTCTCCTTTCCTTATTTAATCTTTATAATTATATTTAGATTAAATCTTTATATTTAGATTTAATCTTTATATTTAGGCGTTTGGTGATTTTTGTGAAACGCCAGAATATACATATTTTAGGCATTTTTGAATCATTTGTGGGATTATTTCACATCATTTGGGGATTATTTCACATCATTTGGGGATTATTTCACATCATTTGGGGATTTCTTCTCTTTCCTGTGTTTCTTACGGCGGGATTGTCTGATTTCCCTCTGCTCCGCCGTAGTGATTTCCACCATTTGCTTTTTTCTACGGCGAGATTAGCTTGATTCATGCCTCATCGACGTAATAATTCCCCCTGTTAGCTTTTTTCTACGGCGAGATTAGCTTGATTCATGCCCAATCGACGTAATATCTTTCCCTGTTAGCTTTTTTCTACGGCGGGATTGTCTGATCTCCCTCTGCTCCGCCGTAATAATTCCCCCTGTTAGCTTTTTTCTACGGCGGGATTAGCTTGATTCATGCCTCATCGCCGTAGTATATTTCCCTGTTTGCTTTTTTCTACGGCGGGATTGCCTAATTTCACCCTACTTCGACGTAATAAATTCTAACTCTCACCTTCCTGTTTGACGATTTGCAGCAGCCATATAATCATTAAATACCCACTCCAGCCTATTCATCGTCACTCTCGATTGCCTTCTGGTCCTTCTTTCCAATCTTCTTAAGTCCATTCTTTGGCATTTCCATCTTAATATCCAAATTGAAAATAATCTTCACAAGCCAAACAAAAACAAGAACCACAAGAATAGGAATCAGACAAGAGGTAACAATAAGCACCGCTAACGCCTCAATCATATTATTAAGAACCTCTTCCATTTCCTTAGTCTTAATACTCGTATAATCTGCGATACTATCAACTGTATAAGAAACAGAATTCTTAACATTATCAACTGTATTATTATATTTTTCTTTAGCATTATCTACTAAATTACCCCAAAATCCTTTATCTTCACTCTCTTCAGAAGAACTAGAATCATCTTTATCATCAGAAGCCGAACTATCAGATGCCTCAGAAGCCTCATCCGAACTATCAGAAACTTTAGAATCTTCCGAAGATGCACTGTCAGACTCCTTAACTGAATCCTTATCAGAACTTTCCTCAGCTGTCTCCTTTTCAGCCTCATCTAAATCACCCTGAATAGCCTCGGTCTTCTCTTTAGCATCATCAATAATCGTAGCAATATCTTTTCCATATGCATCATTAATCTTATCCGAAATAAAAACACTAGTCGGAATAATCAAAATAATTGCAATACCAAAAACCAAAAGTTTCTTCCATGCAGCCTTAAGATAATCTCTATCTAAAAATACATCCGCAACAAAAATAAAACAAGCAACCGGAATAATAATATAGCAACTCAAAAATCCAATTACAGTAAGTAAAAATTTCTCCAAATAAAGTGCACAAAGAACAATTACAAAATACGAACTAATCTGAGCAAGTTCCTGTGCAATCGGTGTACAAATATCGCCAGGCAAAATAGAAATTGCCGCTGACGCCGCTGTCGAAGATCCCATCAGCGCAAGCACCTTATTCTTGCTATCATCAATACTATCAATGATTCCCTGATATGTCGCCTCATCCGTAAAAAATCTTGCGCATACAAAAATCGAAATCAAGGCAATCGCAAGCGGAACCACAATCATCAAAATTCTTTTATTCTTCTCAGTAAGTTTAGGCATAGTAAATTATCCTTTCTTCTTTAATTTAAATCTATATTTCTCGTGAATCTACATTTAGGAAATGAACTGCATCCCAGAAATTATCTACTCCCTTATCCCCAAGAACGCATTTATATTTCCTCTCTTACCATTTGTAGCTCTATGAGAAAAGAGAATGTCCGAATTACACATCGTACAAATTCCACAAAAATGAATATTTTCACTTTGAAGACCAGCCCTCTTCAAATTATACCAATTTGCGGCCCAGAGGTCCAACTGATAGTGTATTTCATCTGTTTGCTGCAGAATATCCGAAATATTTGCATCCGCAAATTCCTTCTTAAATTCGCTTGCAACATCATCTGTAACCTCATAACAAGTTTGACAAATCGAAGCTCCTACAACTCCAGTCATATTTTCAGCCTTGCTTCCAAGCGCTTCAAGCTTCTCAATTGCAACATTTGCAATATGATTAACCGTTCCCTTCCATCCTGAATGAACAAGCGCAATATGCCTCTCCACCGGATCAACAATATAAATTGGCACACAATCTGCAAAAGTAGTAGAAAGCAAAAGCCCTGCTTTGTCTGTATAAAAACCATCAATGCCATCTGAATTATCGCTAATTTCACGAAGGAATAGTCTGTTATTAGTATTATCCTCTGTAAATTGCGATATTTTTCCCTTTTCCTTCAAATCAACAATCCTGCCACCAATGCTCATTCCCTCATCTGCATAAACCACATTAGTAGAGTGTACCTGATGAGTGATAACAATGTTTTCAGGAAAAACCCCAAGTCTCTCAGCAAGAAGACTATAATTCTTTTCAATATTTTCAAAACTATCGGTATTACTAATGCCCAAATTTAACTCACTAAAATACCCTTCACTAACACCGCCCTTACGCGTCGTCTGACAAGAAATCAACCAATCAAATTTGTCGAGCGAATGATACTTAATAAGCGGAAATCCAGACTCTTCCTCAAATATATGCCCATCCGAAATATCTTTATCTTTATAGAATTCTTTTTGTCTAAATTCATTATCCTGTTCCCTAAAAAATTTCAAATTTCATCCCCCTAAAATATAAATTACAAATCATTGATCCTACATCAACGCAGAAATATATTCCGCTATCAATTCTACCGATTTATCAATTCCAACTTTACTTGTATTTAAACAAATCTCATAATCCTGGGCATTTCCCCACACTCTATTTGTATAAGATTTATGATACCTAGCTCTTTTTTCATGAATATCTGGAATAAGTTTTCTAGCTTCATCTTCAGACATATTATTATTCTTTGAAAACCTTTCAACTTCATCTTCCAAATCAGCATGCAAAAAGATTCTAACTCTACTCTCTTCATCTCTGAAAATATAATTTCCACATCTTCCAATTAATATGAAATTATCCTCGTCCATCAATGTCCTAAACCTACTAAGAATCCCCTCTGGCAGGCTTCTTCCAGGTTCTCCCATAACAAGCGAATAAAGCATACTGTCAATTGGCTCCTCTGCAAAAAAAGTTTCCAACTCATCAAACATCCCCACTTCATGTGCCTTATTGATAAGCTTCTCCTTATCATAAACCTTAAAATTGAATCGGCTCGCCAATTCATTTGCGATTACATGTCCACCACTACCACACTCTCTAGCAATTGTAATAATCATTTTCTCCTCCATATCTTATACAAATTTATATTTTAAAAGCCTTTATAAAAGCTTTTCCCCTTAAGACTCGCTCGCGAGACTTAGCTATTCTTATTACCCCTAATGTTCAAATGTGTATCCTCAGTTATTTTCAAATCTAATCAAAGGTAAATCATAAATCAGTTATAAATAAACCCCTAAATAATATGCGCAAATAACGGCGAAAGTACAACTGTAAACACACCCGCCACAGCAATGGACAGGCTACTCATCGCACCCTCAACATATCCCATTTCCATTGCTTTAGCTGTTCCCATTGCATGAGATGCTGTTCCAATCGCAACTCCCTTAGCAACTGGTTCTTTAATTCTAAACAACTTACAAATTGTCTCAGCCATCATA